>NZ_JAVJQN010000116.1:0-90365 GCF_040218245.1 Coleofasciculus sp. E1-EBD-02
GTAATCGTCTCGCCAAAATGAAACGGTGTTGTTGTTCCAGCACGACAGGCATATTCCCATTCCGCCTCACTAGGAAGTCGGTAGTTCCAACCTGTGTACTGCGACAATCGCGCACAAAACTCCACACAATCATACCATGATACGCACTCGACAGGACGGTTTTTTCCTTTAAAGTTAGAGGGGTCAGGGTCAAGTTCTCGCTCAACTTTGGGAAATTGAGCCACCGTTTGCCATTGCGCCTGAGTGATGGGGTATTTACCCAAGAAGAAGGGTTTAATCGTCACCCAATGCTGAGGACTTTCGTTATTATCGCGTTCGTCCTCAGTCTCTGGCGAACCCATTTGGAATGTACCCTCCGGAATCGCCACCATTTCCAGAGGCACATCGCCAAGGGTTTCAATGTAATGGTACGCCTGCTGGGTGCGACGATTCAGCGTTAGTTGTTTCCTCAACCACCCCGATTTAACCTCCACTGTCACCACCTCAAAGTCAAATGCTGACATGGGTAGAGTTTTTGCAGTTTTTGCAGGCTGAACTGTGGCTGAACTCTCGACGGATGGAGAGGTCACTGAACGAATAATTGGCGGTTCAAACGTTAATAATTCCAACCACTCCTCCATGGATTGAGGGCGGTCTTCCGGTTCTAGCTTCATTCCCGATAAAATTGCCTGGTTTGTGGCATCACTTAACCCAGAAATAATCTGTTGCGGGGGTATTAATTCAGGATCATCTAACTTGCGTAACTTGCGAGAAAAGGAATCCATCGGACGTTGACCTGTCACCACATAATATAAGGACGCCGCTAAGGTATACACATCAACCGTAACTTTACGACTTCCCCGCACCATCTGTTCATAGGGAGCAAATGCACGATTTCCCGCCTGATTGGTAGTTGTACTCGTGGTTGGCACTAATCCCTTGGCAATGCCAAAATCAATTAATACAGCTTTTTCCGGACTCCGCACCATAATATTCAACGGTGTCGCATCCCGATGCACCAATCCCGCTTTGTGAACCACACGCAGCGCATCCCCAATCTGACGAATATATCGCACCGCTTGGGCTTCTGACAACGCGCCTTGGTTCTGCACATATTTCCATAAACTCTCCCCAGGGACATAATCCATCACCAGACAGTGAATTCCCGCCTCTTCAAACAAATCCGTCACCTGAACAATATGGGGATGGGGGTCATGACATATCTGAGCGACTCGCTGTCCTTCTTGAATAAAGCGGTTCAGATACTTCTGATAATCAGGGTCATTTATCAAACGGGCGTTGGGCGTTTTAATCACAAAATATTTCTTGAGGTCTTGATGATGGACTTTGTAGGTGATTCCGAATCCGCCCTCTCCCAGGATACAATCCACCACAAAGGGGCGACTTTTCAATTGGTGTCCCGACGTCCATGCCATGAGTCCTTTATTCCTCTCCTAATACCCTGAGCGAAGTCGAAGGGTTGCGTCAATTTTCCCTGGGAAATATCTCAAATTATAACCGTTTGGTCGTAGGGGTTTGGTTTCCAAACTCCTACTCGTCATGTGATGCTAGTTTATCTGCAATCATAGGCATGGGGTCAACATTTAAATTCATTATGACCAGTTACCAATTTCCAGAGGCGTTCTGGTGGGGAAGCGCCACGGCTTCCTATCAAATCGAAGGTGCAGTAAACGAAGGTGGGCGCAAACCCAGTGTCTGGGATACATTTAGCGCTACCCCTGAACGTACCCTTAACGGTGATACGGGTGCTGTGGCTTGTGATCATTATCATCGCTACGAACACGATATAGACTTAATAGCACAACTGGGTATTCAACACTATCGGTTTAGTATCGCCTGGTCACGAATTATTCCCGATGGTCGTGGTACGGTGAATGAACAAGGGATTGATTTTTATAAGCGTTTGGTGGATTGCTTGCGGGATAAGGGAATTACGCCCCACGCTACCTTATTTCACTGGGACTCCCCCCAAGGGTTAGAAGATGCTTACGGTTCCTGGCAAAGTCGGCAAATGGCAATCGATTATGCTGACTATGTTACCACCGTGGTCAGTCGATTAGGCGATCGCATTACCCATTGGATGACGCTGAATGAAATACCCTGCTTTACTCACTGGGGTTATGGGGTTGATTCTGATCCGCCTCATGCACCGGGAACGCGGGTGAGTTCACTCAAACAAGTGTGGCAAACCTCTCATCATGCCCTTTTAGCCCATGGTTTAGGGTGTCAAGCCATTCGCGCCGCATCACCTGTTCCCTGTTCGGTGAGTTTAGTCGATAATTTTGCGGTAACCGTACCGATTAATGAATCTCCTGATCATATAGAGGCGGCAAAAAAAGCTTTTCATACTTGTGGACAAAATGGCGGGATTATTTTTCCTGCTTTAACAGGACAGTATAGTCCGGCATTGTTGGAAAAATTAGGCGAAAATGCGCCCGATATTCAGGATGGAGACTTAGAAACCATTCATCAACCCTTAGATTTTCTGGGATTTAATGTTTACTTCGGTAATTATGTTCGCGCTGTTGATAATGAATGCGGATATGAGGTTATCGACTTTCCCGAACATTATCCGAAACTAAATATGCCATGGTTGCATATTCTACCAGATTGTATTTATTGGGGCATTCGCCACATTAGTGAAACAGTGGGGCGTCCTGATTTACCCATTGTGATTACTGAAAACGGTTGTGCTGTTGCGGATGACTTAAATAGCCAGGGTGAAGTTATCGATATTGATCGCATTTTTTACCTGCGCCAACATCTGCGTTCTGCTCATCGGGCTATTTCTGAAGGATATCCCCTGAACGGATATTTTCTCTGGAGTTTGATGGATAACTTTGAATGGTCTTATGGCTATGACCGTCGATTTGGATTGATTTATATTGATTATCCCACTCAGAACCGGATTCCTAAAGCCAGCTTTGATTGGTATCGAGAATGTATTAGAAATAATCGCGTGGTGTAGGATGGAATTAATTATACCAAATAGGGCTTTCTTCACCTTGAAGTTTATGTCCATCTACTGGCGTGGCACAGCTAACATGGTGGTAGAGATTTTACCATTAAATCGGGCGCAAGTCTTTGCGCCCCTACCTTCGCCTCTTCCATGGGTGTATCATCAGCACTGGGGATTGCTATGATATCGCTTTTTTTCACTCCCTTTATCCCCTGGGTACTTTTGCCTTCTACCCCTTCTGCCTTGGAACCTTCTTCCTTATCCCAACCCAAACGGCGGCAATTAACCCGGATTGAGTAATGACAGCCAATTCTCAGAACTTAATTTCAGCCTTACGTCACGGTTTGATCGTCTCTTGTCAAGCCCCCGTTGACTCGCCTCTCCATGATCCATTGGTGATTGCGGCGATGGCGCAAGCCTCTGTGAATCAGGGCGCGGTTGGGGTGCGAATTGATACCCCTGCCCATATTCAAGCGGTGCGGAAGCAATGTCCGACAACGCCGATTATTGGGTTGTGGAAACAGCAGATACCCGAATCTGAGGTGTACATTACCCCTCAATTTAATCATGCCCAGGCGATCGCGTCAGCCGGGGCTGATATTATTGCTCTTGATGCTACGTTACGACAACGCCCTGGTGGGGAAACCCTCTCTGAATTAATTCCCCGAATTCACGCGGAATTAGGAAAACCAGTTATGGCAGATATCGATACGATTGAAAATGCTATCGCCGCCGTGAAAGCTGGGGCTGATGTTGTGGGAACTACCCTGTATGGTTACACCGCCTCAACCCAACATCTCCAGCCACCGGGGTTTGAACTTTTGTCCCAAATCGTCGAACAGTTAGATGTGCCAACCATCTGTGAAGGGGGGATTGCCTCGCCCCAGATGGCACAACAAGCCCTAAAGTTAGGCGCTGATGCTGTGGTGGTGGGAACGGCGATTACGGGAATTGATTGGCAAGTTCAAGCCTATCAAAAGGCGATGAGGGAGGGTTATAAATTATAAGTAATGAATTTGAATTTCCTATTTGATCGGATTTACGGTAAAATGAAGGGTTTATTTCGGGTATTTCTATTGCCCATGCGATCGCAAAAGTGACAAAATGTAAACAGAGCGGTAGTCCGTGACTAGGGGTATTCAGGGGTCAGGTGCGAAACATTCCCAGGTTCAGCACAGGGTGGTGGCGATTGGCACACAGACTTGCGATCGCCCAACCAAGCGTTGACCCAGATTGTAAAGAATTGCAAATAATGTGCATAACCTCTAGCCAAGTGGACGTATTTCCTAGTGGAGGTGATGGTTATGCTGGCATTCTTGATTTTAATTGCCTACCTTACAGGTTCTGCAATTTTTCTCGATGTTTTGTTTAAGGAAGAGTTAGAGCAGTTTTAAGGAGGTAGAGACAGTAAGTATAGCAGTAGACACATCGAAGCAAGATCCCCGACTTCTCCAAGAAGTCGGGGATCTGTCTGTGTACCTTACTTACTTGAAAAGCGCTATAAGTTGTACAAAAGTTGTTTAAACTGTTCCTGAAAAGCATCTCGGCTAAATTTAGCCAGACATTGTTCTCGCAACCACTCCCCATCACAGCGCTGATTCTCTCCTTTAAGGATTTCAATACAGGCTGCTGCTACGGCGTCCGGATCACGGTGGGGTACTCGCCAGCCTAAACGCCCATCCTGTAAAGGATCAGCCGATCCATCGGCGTCCCCAGCTAATACAGGTTTGCCACACGCCATGGCTTCTAGATAGACAATACCAAAGCCTTCTTGAGAGGGCATGATATAAGCATCAGCTACGCGGTAATGTTCAACTAAGTCACTGGTGGGAACAAACCCAGCAAAAACCACGCGATCGCGAACGCCAAGTTCTTGAGTCAATTGTGCTAATCTAGGCTGATCATCACCGCGCCCAATGACTAAATATTTCACCTCTGGGAAAACCGCTGCGATTTTGGGGAGGGCGCGAATCGTCACATCCACTCCCTTATAAATATCCCCTGACCACAGACGTGCTACAGTCATTAATACTTTAGCCCCTGCCAAATCATATCGCTGAATTAATGCTGGAGACTTGTCACCCGGAGTAAAGGCATCACCATCCACCATACAAGGTAAAATCTTTACCTGATCGGGATCTAACCCATTCGCCGCACAAGCGCGATCGCGACTGTAGCGACTAATTGTCCAGATTTGAGCCGCACCAGCCAGCGCCCGACGTTGGGAATCAGGTAATGGCTGCCAAACTTCCTTACCATAAGTCAAAACGGTGTAAGGAATACCCAATGGCTGACAAAGAAACTGAATCAGAGGTGCTAAGTTAATGTGACCACAAAAAACATGCTTGGGACGTTTTTGCCATAAACAAAGCCCCAGCGCTGCGGCTAACCGCAGACGCCCTAACATTGGGGGTTTGGTTTTCAGGTAATGGAATTGTAGACAGGGAACATCAAACGGATTGTCGCAATCTGGGCTATCCCGGAGTAAAAATACCTCAGCCCCGATCTCGGCTTCAGATTGAGCCTGAATTGATAGATAAGCTTGTAATATATTTTTGACGTAAGATTGAATACCGCCTTCAATGGTAAAAATCTCTAGAAAAACAAATAAATGATGAGTTGGGGTATTATTCAGACTCCTCAATTTTTTCTTTTCCCCCGACCTACTAATGCTGTATGTTTAAATTCTTCCTAACCCCAATACTACTCGAATAAGTTCTATTTGGCTGTTCCCTATTCCCTATTCCCTAGGACATCGGTCAAGAAACCTGGTTTCTTTGGGTGAAGTTGATATGCGTTGTCATCCTCACGAGAAACCCGGTTTCTAGGAATACGGCTGATAATATAACACCTGTCATTGCCTTAGCTTGAAAATAACTAAGACAGCGACAGGTGTTAAGTTCAAAGAATTTGAACGTTTAGAACAGACCCAAAGTAAAGGATTTGTCAATCGGGAACGTCGCGCCAATACCCATCCACAGCGTAACCAGAGTACCAATCATAAAGACAGTAGTTGCTACTGGACGACGGAAGGGATTTTGGAACTTGTTGACGTTTTCGATAAAGGGAACCAGGATTAGACCGAGTGGAATCGCTCCCGTTAACGCAATCCCTAACAGCTTATTAGGAACAACGCGCAGAATTTGGAATGAAGGATAGAGATACCATTCCGGTAGGATTTCTAGGGGAGTGGCAAACGGATCAGAGGGTTCGCCAATCATAGCTGGATCGAGGACAGCTAGAGCAACGCAGAGCGCGATTGTCCCCATAATCACGATTGGGAAGGTGTAAAGCAGGTCATTGGGCCAAGCGGGTTCACCGTAGTAGTTGTGACCCATGCCTTGAGCCAATTTTTCGCGTAATTTGGGATCGCTGAGATCCGGCTTTTTCAGAATTGACATGATTTTAAATGTCCTTAATCAACAAAGAGTAGCACGTCTTTGTCAGGAATCGCAGTTTAGAGGGGACCAGAGATACCCTGCTTGCGAATCATGATAAAGTGCAGCAGCATGAAGACGGCAATGAGCCAAGGAAGAACAAAGGTGTGCAGGCTGTAGAAGCGAGTCAAGGTAGCTTGACCAACACTTTGACCGCCACGAATGAGTTCAACGATTAAGGAACCAACTACAGGAATCGCGTCAGGAACACCGGAGACGATTTTGACCGCCCAGTAGCCCACTTGATCCCAAGGTAGAGAGTATCCTGTCACGCCAAAGGAAACGGTAATGACTGCCAAAATTACGCCTGTTATCCAGGTCAATTCCCGTGGCTTTTTGAATCCGCCTGTCAGATAAACCCGGAAGGTGTGCAAAATCATCATTAGCACCATCATACTGGCAGACCAGCGATGGACGGAACGGATCAGCCAACCGAAGTTGACATCCGTCATGATGTACTGTACAGACGAAAATGCCTCAGTTACCGTTGGTCTGTAGTAGAAGGTCATGGCAAATCCAGTAGCGAACTGGATAATAAAGCAAACCAGAGTAATTCCACCGAGACAGTAGAAGATATTAACGTGGGGAGGAACGTACTTTGATGTTACGTCTTCAGCTAATGCCTGAATTTCTAGACGCTCCTGAAACCAGTTAAAAGCTTTTGATTCAGTTACCTGCTTAGAAAACATGAAGCCAGAATTTTTAGAAGGATATTGCTGTTTGCGTGTGAGCTAATCCTGGATAGGGTTAAGTCTATCAGGAAATGAGATAGCTCTGGGACTAGCGTGTTGAATACCGCTGGGGCGGAATCTTTGTATCGGGAACACTGACCCGATTTGAAATTGCTCTATGAGAAATGTAACATAACTTGACAAGAGTAGTCCTTTGTCATTCGTCATTCGTCATTCGTCATTCGTCATTCGTCATTCGTCCTTCGTCCTTTGTCATTTGTTGAAAACTACTTGCACTCTGTCGGGGCGGGTTTAGGGATATCAGGGTGAAAACCAAACGTTAACGGTAAAACCCGCCCCTACACCTCCCCTAGCTCCCCCAGCTTCCCCTGCTTCCCCTGCTCCCCCAGCTTCCCCTGCTCCCCCTGCTCCCCCAGCTTCCCCTGCTCCCCCTGCTCCCCCAGCTTCCCCTGCTCCCCCAGCTCCCCCTGCTCCCCCAGCTCCCCCTGCTCCCCCAGCTCCCCCAGCTCCCCCTGCTTCCCTTCTCCCTCGGAAAACTGTACCCCTGGCACACTTATTTTTCCAGACTTTGCCAAACTAGATAAATGAGAGCATCAAAGCCTAGCGTTAATTTTTGTTGAGTTATGCCAAAACGATCATTCTGGGTTGGACTGATAATCCTTTGCCAAATTGTCCTGCTATGGGTGGGGTGGACTCCCTCAGCTTCAGCATCGACTCAAGAACAACAACTATTTTCCGAAGCGTGGCGGATTGTCTCGCAAGCGTATGTGGATGACTCCTTTAACGATCAAAACTGGTGGCTGGTGCGCCAGAAAACTCTGAAGAAGGATTTAGAGAACCGTGATGCCACGTATAAGGCAATTGAGGGCATGTTAGCCACTCTGGATGATCCCTACACGCGATTGCTTAAACCAAGTCAATATCGCAGTCTCAAGGTGAATACATCCGGTGAACTGTCTGGTGTGGGATTACAAATTGCCCTGGATGATGAAACCGGGCAATTAGCTGTTGTCGCGCCCATCGCTGGATCTCCCGCCGAGGAAGCCGGAATTCAACCGCGCGATCGCATTGTGGCAATTGATGGCGAAACCACAGCCGCCTTAACCCTTGATGAAGCCGCCGCCCGGATGCGTGGACCAGTTGGTACAAGCGTCATCCTCTCGGTACAGAGCAAAAACGAGCAACCTAGAGTGATTGAACTGGTGCGCGATCGCATTGCCCTCAATCCAGTTTATGCCGCACTCGATTCTGAATCCAACAACGTCCCCATTGGCTACATTCGCTTAACCCAATTTAGTGCCAATGCGCCCACAGAAGTCGAAGCTGCCATTAACCGATTAGAGAAAGAAGGGGCAAATGCTTACATTCTCGATCTGCGGAATAATCCCGGCGGTTTATTGCAGGCGGGTTTAGAAATTGCTCGTCTCTGGCTGGATCGTGGCACTATTGTCTATACCGTTAATCGCAATGGCATGATGGGCAGTTTTGATGCTTTTGGACAGGCAGTTACAGAAGCACCGTTAGTCGTATTAGTCAACCAGGGAAGTGCCAGCGCCAGTGAAATTTTAGCGGGCGCACTTCAAGATAATGGCAGAGCAGAACTTGTCGGGGAACGAACCTTTGGGAAAGGATTAATTCAGTCCTTATTTGACTTATCCGATGGATCAGGTTTAGCCGTAACCGTTGCCAAATACGAGACGCCCAATCATCGAGATATCAACAAGTTAGGGATTACGCCGGATTGGGAGGTGTCTCTTGATCCGATTCCTGTGACTCGTGCGGGTACAGCCTCAGATCGACAATATCAAGCCGCCGTGGAGTTATTGACGGGGGATTCTGTCTTAGCCGCTAAAGCCGCATAAGTCAGAGATGAAGGAGATGGGGGAGATGGGGGAGATGAGGGAGTTTTAACGAAAAATAGAGCGTTTCAGCTTTTTACGTTAGTTTGACCGAACCTAATTCTGTACGGTTTTTCTCCCTTGTCTTCTTTCCTTCCTTGTCCTCCTTGTCTTGTCCCCACCCTAAAATAAAAAACCTACACCTGTCAGGTTGTAGGGGCGGGTTTTACCCATAACGTTTTGGCACAAACCGATAACTAAACTAAACCCGCCCTTGTTCGGATTCAGGGGAAGCAAAAATTAAATTAGAACTGATCTGAACCGTCAAAAATTAGTCGGGGCGGGTTTAGTGACATCGGGGTGAGGGAAGAAGCGATAATAGTGAAACCCGCCCCTACACAATCAAACTAGGTCAATTTGAGACAGCCGTTTATAAGCCTGATCGATCGCGCCTTTCCCCCGCAGCGCCCCGGTGTTTGCGCCCGGACAAATATAATTCAAGGTGTCTGGTGTAAAGCGATCAAGGAGAAACTGGAGGCTGCGAAGTTGCCGTTGCCAGTGAAATGTTTTTGACACTCGTAATGGTACAGGTTCTCCATCTGGGTTCGGTAGCAAATGGCGTCCAGAAAATAATACGCCCCCTTCCTGGTTGTAGTAAAGGCAAGCGGAACCCGGAGAATGACCCGGTGTCCATAAGGCAGTACAGTGATCGCAAATTGTCAACTCTCGCTGAAAGGGGGTAACTTGGGCGCTGGGTAGCAGGTAGGCTTCTTGTTCTTGAATCACCAGGTTACAGCCAAAGGCGTCCTGAATCTCTTGGGCTTTGCCAATACCGCCGCGATGGGTAATGAACAGACAGGAGACACCGCCGTGATCCCGCAAAAATTGGTGAGTGCCATCATTCCAAGCTGGACAATCAATCAACACCCCAGTCCCATTCTCTACAATGAAATAAGCTGTACCTCCTAAGGTGTCACGATTGGGTGGAAATGCGAAAATGTGATTAAGGACTAGGCGTGGGGATTTGAACACAGTAGCTTTTAGATTGGGCGACGATCTGGAACGAAAAACACGATGATCCGTTTGATACAAATCAGGTTGCACAATACGGATTGGTCTGTAATCATTAGCCACTTGGACTAATCAGACTCATCTGGGTCAAAATTTTGCTTTTATTACGAATGGGTATCTGTACATCATGGAACTCTGGTTACTCCTAATTTTACTTGTTTTCATTGCCTACTTTATTGGCAGGTACTCGGTTACCAGGATGAACCGGATGCCAACACCCTCTCAAAACTCAGCGACTGGATCAACCGTTTCCCAGGCGGCTGAAAAGTTAGGGCTGCGTCCAATAACCAAGCAGGAAGAAACGGAACTGCGAAATTGTTTTCCTTGGGGGGTCTACTATCTCCAAAATCTGGAGTATCGTCCCCAAGCGGTTTTATGTCGGGGTAAACTCCGAACCAATCCGGATGCGGCTTACAAAACAGTGCGGAAAAATGTTGAGGCAGAATTTGGCGATCGCTTTTTTGTGATTTTTCAGGAAAGCTTCAGTGGGAAACCCTTCTTTGCCCTGGTTCCCAATCCCTACACCCAGTCTAGAGGGAAACGGTTGCAGGACGAGTTAACCCGACCGGGGCTAGCATTAGCTCTCTTTGTGATTACCTTGTTTACCACAACTGTGGTGGGTGCCACTCAGATTGCCGGACTTTCGCCCGAACAAGTGCAATCCAACCCAGAAGCATTACTCAAAGGATTGCCCTATGCCTTAGCCCTGATGGCAATTTTAGGGGTTCACGAACTCGGTCATTACCTCGTCGCGATGTATTACAAAATGCGGACGACTCTGCCCTACTTTATCCCTATACCCTTTTTCTTAGGTACCTTTGGCGCATTTATCCAGATGCGATCGCCTGTACCTAATCGCAAAGCCTTATTTGACGTAGGCATTGCCGGTCCTGTGGCGGGGTTACTGGTTGCCCTTCCCCTTCTATTCTGGGGGTTAGCCCATTCTAGTCCGGTTCCGTTGACGGAGGAATCGGGATTGGTAAATATCCAATCCTTAGATCCGCGTTTTTCCCTATTGCTGTCAGTCCTCAGCAAATGGGCATTAGGTAGTGAATTCATGCCAGATATGGCAATCAACCTGCATCCAGTCGCTGTGGCTGGGTATATTGGGTTAGTCGTCACGGCGTTTAATTTAATGCCCGTCGGTCAACTGGATGGCGGTCATATTATCCACGCCATGTTTGGACAGAGAACCGGTGCCGCCATTGGTCAACTGAGTCGCTTATTGATGTTGGTTTTGGCATTCCTACAACCCGATTTACTCCTGTGGGCGATTATTTTAATCTTGCTACCCGTTGTCGATGAACCCGCATTGAACGATGTTTCAGAATTGGATAACTGGCGGGATTTTGCTGGATTGCTAGCGCTGACTGTTTTGGTGAGTATTCTCTTACCCGTTCCGGGAACCCTGTCGCAATGGTTGAATTTTTAGGCGTCGCCACTCCTGTAGTTTTCGATGTAGCATGAAAGAAACACAATCTTATTTCTTCTGCTCTCTAGAGTGTTCTCCGGGGACGCCTAATGTAGAGTAGCTGCAAATCCTAACCTGCTAAAATAGCTGTTGTCCCCCTTGTCTCCCCTATCTCCCTTGTCCCGAAGCGTTGCGATCGCCCAATGGTTAAACTAGATCAAACCACTGTGGGTTATTCGCTTGTCGTTGTTACCGCCTTCGGTAAACCCAAGGATAAAAAAAAATGTCTCAAACTGAAACTTCTCAATTCCATCAACCTGTAAATAACAGCACCCCCAAGGACTCAAATCAGTCTTCAGAGGCTTCAGATGCTCAAGACAGGCATCTATTGCTGGTGGAAGATGATAAAGGACGCCGAGTCTTTCAGTTAGAAGCGGAAGTCTATTCGATTGGTCGAGATCCGAGTTGCGATATCCGCTTGTTCTCCATGTTTGTCTCTCGCCAACACGCAACGTTACGACGGATGACACTCGATGACGGTTCCTACCGTTACCAAATTGTCGATGGAAATCTCCAAGGTCAACGTAGCACCAATAAAATCTCGATTAATGGTCGCCCAATTAGTAGTTATGAACTTAAAGATGGCGATCGAGTCATGTTCGGCGGTAATGCAGGCGTGAAGGCGGAATACTACCGACAGAAGGAAGATAACAAGAGTGGACCGCTCGACCCTTATGATGTTACTCTAATTGACCCCAGCACGTTAGCCAACGATGAGGATGAGTTAAAACAAGGTAACAGTACGGCAAGGAAAAAAGATAAAAATCCTGACCCTAGGAATGTTTAGACTAACCGAACCCGTAACTTTTATCGGCGCTAGTCAGTCGTAAAATGCTTACTCTATCAAATCCGTTTAGGGGTTTGTTGTTATTGGTCATTTGTCACTGGGGAGTAGAGGATATTGTATTCGATGTCGGAGTTTGTCTCAGATGTCGCGGTTAAAAGTATCAGGTGACAACAAAAAAATTATGGAACAACAGACAATTCAGGTTATCGGTGGTGGATTAGCGGGTACGGAAGCCGCGTGGCAGATTGCCCAAGCGGGTGTGTCTGTGGTACTCCATGAGATGCGCCCAGTGCAGATGAGTCCCGCCCATCATACCGGAGAATTAGCAGAATTGGTCTGTAGTAATTCCTTTGGGGCGCTATCAAGCGATCGCGCGGCGGGGTTGTTGCATGAAGAGTTACGCCGTCTGGATTCTATTGTTATCGCGAAAGCGGATAACCATGCAGTTCCGGCTGGGGGGGCGTTGGCGGTAGATCGGGGGGTATTTAGCCACGATTTGACCGAAACCCTTGCCAGTCATCCCTTGATTGAGTTACGGCGGGGGGAAGTGCCACAAATTCCCCCCGATGGGGTTGTGGTGCTGACAACAGGTCCGTTGACGAGTCCAGCTTTAGCAACAGACTTGCAGCGCTTCACTGGAATGGACTATTTCAGTTTCTTTGATGCCGCGTCGCCGATTGTCGTCGGGGAGTCGATTAATCAAGAGATTGCGTTTATGGCGTCCCGATATGACAAGGGAGAAGCAGCTTATCTGAATTGTCCCATGAATCGGGAGGAATATTTACGGTTTTGGCAGGAATTGTGTCAGGCGGAAAAAGCCGAATTAAAGGATTTTGAGCAAGAAACGGCAAAGTTCTTTGAAGGCTGTTTACCGATTGAAGAAATGGCGCGACGGGGGGAAGATACGATGCGCTATGGTCCCCTGAAGCCTGTAGGGTTATTTGATAGCCGCCAGGGAGATTTTCGCGCCCCAGAAAATCAGAGTAAACGTCCCTATGCGGTGGTACAGTTACGCCAAGAAGACAAGGCGGGTCAGTTGTGGAACATGGTTGGGTTTCAGACAAACCTGCGTTGGGGCGAACAGAAGCGAGTCTTTCGGTTAATTCCAGGATTGGAAAATGCTGAGTTTGTGCGGATGGGGGTGATGCACCGGAATACGTTTATTAATTCGCCAGAGTTGCTATATCCCACACTACAGTTTAAAAATCGTCCAACCCTGTTAGCGGCGGGTCAATTGATGGGAACGGAAGGGTATACAGCCGCATCGGCTGGGGGTTGGTTAGCGGGGACAAATGCAGCGCGGTTGGTGTTGGGATTGGAACCGATTACGTTACCGCCAACGACGATGATGGGGGCATTATTTGAGTTTATTAGTTCCGCCTCACCGAAACACTTTCAACCCATGCCACCCAATTTTGGGATTTTACCACCGTTAGGGGTGCGGATTAAAGGGAAAAAAGAGCGGTATGGGGCGTATCGCGATCGCGCTTTAGCTGATTTGCAGAGTTGGCGCCAGAAATGCCAAGTCTCGGCGGCTTGATTTAGACCAAATTACGCCAAATGCAAAGAACTATTATATCCGTAGGTATGACTTGATGTTACCATCACAATAATAATTCATTGACTGGGCAACTATCAGAACCACTATTTACACAAAACGCAAACGAGAAAAAAATACTTTTATCTTCTTCGACAGCCTTATAAATGGCATCAAACTTGTAGTAAATGTGAGCAATTTTAGCCTGTTCTTGAAGCGGCTTTTCTGAAAACCCTTCACGGGAAGTAATTATGGTGAAAGTCATGTCTTGATTCTTGGCATATTCTAAAGTCAGCCAAGAAACAAGTCTTTGTTCGGATGGAGATAAGCTTTTATACCATGTTGCATAGAGTCTGAATAATTTTTCTTTTTTGTTGGACTGATCATCTTCATCCTCTTCATCTTCTTCATCATCATCTCCATCAATTCCTAAAAAATCTGTGATTTCATTTATCGTTTCCCCAGTGCGATTAATTTCCTCAATTCCATCATTTATGCTGTCTATAATATCGTCAATTTCCTCCAGGGGAAGTGCTAAGGCTGGACTTTGACTAAACGTAACTGAACAAATAAGACCAAAAGATATAAAGCTTAATAAATCGAATTTACTAAACATCATTTCTTGCTTCATGACAATCCCGAAAATAAAACAGGATAAAAATTTGCCAAATTTTAAGGATATATATCCTCCTAATCTAGTTTAATTTAAAAACACCCCTCGAACTTGGGTATAATTACTTAGAGATTAGGTGACTCGTGATTGTCAGCGGGTAGATACCTAATTATATTGACAAAAGCACCTTTTGCTCTTCGGCATCGAGTCCCTCAATCAGTTCGCGATCGCAATATATAATGAGTTGTCCAGATATTATTGTTATCGGTAGTGGTATCGGCGGTCTAAGCTGCGCCGCAATGCTTTCCCGCTATGGCGTTGATGTCACAGTTTGTGAAAGCCACTCGATTCCTGGTGGGGCTGCACACAGTTTTGTCCGCAATGGTTATACCTTTGATTCGGGTCCCTCGCTATACTCTGGCTTATCCTACAGTCCTTCCCCGAACCCCCTGCGTCAAGTTCTGGATGCGATTGGCGAGGAACTCCCCTGTCTAACTTATGATACCTGGGGATGCTGTTTACCGGAGGGGGATTTTGACACCTCGGTGGGGGCGTCACAATTTGCTGAGGTACTGGCAAAGTTACGCGGGAATCAGGCGGTAGCGGAATGGCGTTCATTACAACAGGTAATGCAACCTTTGGGAAAAGCGGCGATCGCAATTCCTCCGGCGGCGGTACGCTGGGATTTGGGGGTAGCGTTGACGGTGGGGCGATTTGCGCCATCAATGTGGCAACATGGGCTAAATGTCATGAAACTGACGGGACCCTTTAGCCAGATTATGGATGATGTGGTGTTTGACCCCTTCTTACGCAACTGGTTAAATCTCCTCTGTTTCCTCCTATCTGGACTTCCGGCGAATGGAACCAGCGCCGCAGAGATGGCGTTTATGTTTGCGGATTGGTATCAACCCGATGTTGTCTTAGATTATCCCGTGGGGGGAAGTGGCGCCCTTGTGGAAGCCTTGGTACGGGGACTGCAAAAACACGGGGGTCAACTGAGGCTAAATGCTCATATTGAGCAAGTTTTGGTGGAGAATAATCGGGCGGTTGGTGTACGGTTGCGGGGGGGTGAGGAAATCCGGGCGCGTCAGGGGGTGGTATCCAATGCCTCGGTTTGGGATACGCTGAAATTGATACCCGACGATGCGGTTCCTACAGCGTTTCGCCAGTCTCGCCAAGCGACACCCACTTGTGAGAGTTTCATGCATCTGCATCTGGGGATTGACGCCCAAGGATTACCTTCAGATTTAGCCTGTCACCATATTGTGGTCAACGATTGGGATAAAGGGGTGACGGCGCCGCAAAATGTGGTGTTGATCTCCATTCCTTCGATTCTTGACCCCTCCCTCGCGCCACCGGGAAAACATGTAATTCATGTGTATACACCGGGGAATGAACCTTATAAACTTTGGCAGGGACTTGATCGTCGTAGTGATACTTATTTACAGCAAAAGCAAGTGCGATCGCAAGTGATGTGGCAAGCCTTAGAGAGAATTATACCCGACGTGCGATCGCGGTGTGATTTAACCTTAGTTGGTACACCGTTAACCCATGAACGTTTTTTGCGACGTTATCGGGGTTCTTATGGACCAGCGATTCAGGCGGGGGTTGGTTTCTTTCCCGGAGTGGGTACACCTCTACCCGGATTATACTGCTGTGGCGATTCCACCTTTCCTGGAATTGGGTTACCCGCAGTTGCAGCGAGTGGGATGATTGCAGCGAATACCCTTGCACCTGTACAGAAGCATTTAGATATGCTGAGGGATATTGGTTGTGTTAGATGATAGTTGGTGGTTCATTCTTCATTCGGTTGATAACAATTAGCATTATGGCTCTTTACATTATTTAAATGTCTGGGATACAAGGGAAATTCGGCAAAACCCGTCATAATCTGACTTTTCGCGTTATGTGGCGCAACGTTAGTTTTAAGTGTGTAGGGGCGGGTTTCACAACTATCTTTTTGGTTGCACCCAGATGTGACTAAACCCGCCCCTAATCAGGTCTCTAGACTTCCCGTGAAAAGTTAGGTCATAATCAGTGAATCAGCGATCGCGAATTACCGCTTTTCGATTTGTGCGATCGCCTCTTCTGGTGATGCATCTCCCTGAATCACAGACTTGATTCCCGGTAGATAGTGATCCATCATCGCCACGTTGGTATCAACTAAGCGCTTCATTTGAGGAAACGTGAGTGTTGAACCTTCAACATCAATGCTGGTTTTGTAGGCGACTTCTCCTTCAGCAAAGTCTAACTCAAAATTGCCGATAATCATGCCATAATTTGCTCTAGCGATGAATTCTCCTAAACCTCGACGCTTTGATTTGGGTACTGTAACTGGACAAATTGAGTAAAAGACGAATTGCTGTTCGTTTTCTCTCGCTCTAGCGTAGCAAGTCCATTGACCATTTTTCCCCTGGAATCCCATTTGTAGTACAGGTTGTCCTTTGATCTGGTAAAAAGACCAATCATCCTGTTTGAAGAAATTGACCATTTCCTCCAAAATCTGGATACTGGATGGTTCAGGTTCAGCGATGGTGCTGGGTACTTGCTTTTCTATGGCATCCAGACTAACATCAGCTAATTCATCGAAGAAATTGGTTATGCCCTCAAGCAACTGAGAAGTGGTTTGCTGTGTCACTTCCGATAGATTAGCCTCCGTCCAATCTTTGAAGAAGTTGGTAATTGCTTCGGCAATTTCTTCGCTTGAACCTGAAGTCGTGGCTTGAGCAAGGGCGGCTGGACTAATATAATCCCAGAGGGTACGGTAGCCTATCTCGCCTGATTCCTGTTGCTGTTTGACCGACAGCGCTAACCAATTCTCAGTCGATAGTAATGGGTGATTGGGTTGTTCTTGGCTGAGATTTAGGATGTAGGTTGCAGCTTCGTCAATGGTTGTGGTGTGTCCTACTAGGCGAGGTAGCAAGTCGGGTTTTAAAAGGGTTTCGATTTGGATGTCGGGTTCGGGGAGGAAGTCTCCAGCCGAGAGGGGGTTACGCACTTCCGGCTTGAGATTGAATAGTGCCTCTGTGTCGATGCGCTGGTAGAGTTGGGAGTTAACTTGGAAAGTAAGACGACATTCAATGAGTTGGTCGTCTTGGGTGGTTAGGGATAGGGTAACTGCGTGGATGGGTAGAGGGGTGGTGGTGCGATCGTGTAGGGTTAACTCGTTGTTTAGTTGATAACTGTAAGTTTTTGTCGTCATACAGAGTTCTCCCTAACCTGATATTCTTTTCAGAACATACAACGGCATGAAACTCAAAGGGTATGAGTGTCAATTTCATCACCAGTAACTGGATTTTCTCCTCGTCCTGCATGGAGTACAAAAGCACCTGATGCAAGTTTCTCAACTTGACGATGGAAATGTAAGAAATTGGACGGATTCCAATGGGATACGATTGGCGACCCCAAGTATGTAAGCCAGAAAGCTTTTTGTACCAAATAATCTATTTCATAGCTTAATAGCTGTACGATAATTTCTTGATCTCGATAAGCAATCTCTTGCTGAAAGTCAAAGTTGCCAAAATATCCAAATTCCGCTTTAATTTTTTCACATAAAGCTATCCACTGCATCCGAAACAAATCTAATACACTTGGGAAAGCAAGTTCTAACCAATCTCTTCTGTAAGTTTTTATACCAATGACGCTATAACCACTCACATCCTCTTCAAATGTTACGTATCCATGAAGACCAGCTATGCGTGTCTCTACTATTCCATGCCCAGCACGGCATAATTCATCTATTGCAACATCGGATGAAAATGGTAGCCATTCTCCTTCTTGTAATCGTAATTGGATAAGATTATCTCTAATATTATAGGTATGAATTGTCAGATGAATTAACTCGGCGTGAGAGATACTCTCCGCTGGAGTGACAAATATAAATCCTCCTATGCACTCTTCCATAATTATTTCATCTCCACCATTATTTTTTGTGGCAAAAGCTCAATATAAAATCGTCTGTTAGGTGTAGTTATCTCAAGGCTTGAGTTCACCCTCTACTTTCGATACACCCTTTATATTTTCTATAGCTGCTTTTACTGTCGGCGTTACCCCTTTGGGAAAATAGACGACAATACGGGGTGTAAGTCCACCAGCACCACCAACAGGATTTTGTTTCGCCGCTCTTACTTGCTTCTCAACCTGCTCTATAATTCCTGGCAAATCGATATTATCCATGTTTACATTCTTGACTTCTACCCATAAGTGACCTTTCTCAGCAACATTGTCAACGTCTACAGTAGTCTTGGTTCCACTCTCCGTAGTATACTCAACATCGACACCAACACCTACTAAATCTTCACGTGATTGTCCGCTCTCCCATTCGGCGCGAATACTATCGATATTGCTTCGGCATCCTATAAGGTTTTCTTCAGTTACTGGAGAGTATTGACCGCTACGCATTTTTTCGATGAAATTCAATTCACCTTTCAAACTTTTAATTGCCTTAGATAAACCTTTTAGTTTTTGACGGTATGGCTCCAATTCACTAATCAGCTTATTAGCATCATTCGCAAGTGCATCAAGTTGAGCCTGTACTGCCTCACTTGGTGGTTCCAGTTGTGGGTTCTTCCGCTTGTATTGCGCGATGAGTTTTTCTTCAAGACTTGACCCATCACGAGTCATAGCATCAAAAGCTCGTTTCGCTCTTTCTGCTCCTGCACTTTTGACAATTCGATCAAATTCTGCTAAAGCATATTCATCCGATAAATTTTGTTTGAGTGCTTTAAGTTCTGGTGGAGCCTCGTCTAAATCTTCCTCTTCTGTTTTTCCCTCAGGATTGACCTTGCCTTCTACATAATATTTAGTATCGCCAGCCTTCACCAATTTCAGAGAAGTGAGCCTATGCGTTGATTGGATAGTAGGCAATTGTGTCCTGACACTATCAGCTGTAGAATCATTTTCTCGCATTAGTTGAGCTGACTTGTTCAAAGCTTTTTTAAGGTCAGCTTCCTTCTCCTCCATTGTGCGCTCATCAGACTCACCCACCTTGCCAAACAACTCGAATAGCTGCTTGAGTATATCCGCCAGAGTCTCTTGCGCTGCCTCAGTTTGGTTATCTGCTTGTTCAGCCTCAGTAATAGCATTCTCATCCGTCGAGTTTTGCTTGGCCTCCTCCATTTCTTTAGCCGTTTTTTGGGCTTTCTGCTCAGTTGTACCCAGATGCTGACGAGCAGTACCCAACAACGATTGAGCCTGTGGACGCTTATCGTCTGGTAGAGAATCCAGCTTTCCTTGCCACTCATTCAGCTTCGCCTCAACAGAAGTCGGGGTACTGGCAACCATGACGGTGGTTGAGGTTCCCTGAGTTTTTATCCACAGACGATGACTTTCATCTCCACCACTGAAGTTAATGGTTTTACCAACTTCCCTATCCTCAAGCTGCTCACCCTCATTTTCATCTTGGTTCTCACCCTCTTTCTTACCCTTACCTTTACCCTTACCAAATCCCAGTTTCTTACCAATCTTCTTGGCAAACTTCACCGCTTTAGCAATCAGCCAATCAATTGCCTTATCAATCGGTTCCTTAACCTTCTGAATGATTTCCTGAATCTTCTTACTAATACCACCTAAGCCTAATAGACTCGCCATGAAGCTAATCACCACGGGTAGCGCCTTAGACAAAGCATTCTCAATCAACTTCGCGGCTCCACCCAGCGCCCCATTCGCAATAGCTGTCACTGACTCCATTACCGCGTTCACCAATTCGACAATCTGGCTACCGCGCTCAATGAAGAACATGATGATGTCGTAAATCATCTTACAGGCTTTGGCAAATGCTGAAGCTGGATTCAACAGGCTAATTACCCACAGCACGCCCTGCTTAATCACGCTCTCAATCACAAAATTCTGGATGGTATCAATTACCATCACTTTCAGGTCACCAATCTTATCCTGAATGAACTGCCACAGACCCGCTAATCCTTCATTCTTCAAGATAACGAAGATTTCAAAGGTCTTTTCTAACCCATTGAACATCTTCTCTCCGTTCTTACCCAGAGCCTTGATTGTCCGTGACTTAATCGAGTCATAGGCTAACCCTAGCACCTGCATCACTAACGTAAAGATGCCTTTAATGTCAAAGCTTTCCGGCATTTGAATACCAGCTTTTGCCATCGTCCCCGTCAACCACCCCAGTAGCCCTTTCTTGAGATGCTCCCAGATATTGCCGACAAATTTTTGGAACCCTTGCTTAATTCCAGAAACTAAATTCCCTAAGAATTCAATCGGGTCGAGAATAATTTTCTCCACGGCACCAGCGGCTTTTGCCAAGACGCCCATCAGCATGTCTTTCAGTTGCATGATGGTCTGAACGGTTCCCACGATGGCGTCTTTAGCTTTATCTTTTAGACCCTTATTTGCTTCTTTGCGCTTCTCGATTTCGGCATCAAGCTGTTGCAGGTTCTCACTGTATTTTTGTGCCAGGGAGTCAATTAACTCATCCTGCTTGTTATTGACACTCTCCTCTAACTGATCAAATTTACCTTGAATGTTCTGTGCGGCTTCCTGTCCGACTTTCCGGAGATTTTCCGGCAAACCCGCAACGTGTTCCTGAATTTTCTGCTTGCCTTCAGCAATTTTTTGTTTAGCTTCATTCAGTTTTTGGGCAACCAAATTAGCAATATCGGTCAGAGTGCCATCCATTGAATCGAGATACTTTTGCCGCCCATCAACAAAGAATTGATTGACTTCCGGTGGCAACCCATGCCAACTATCACTAACTCGCTCATCCCATCCAGTTACGTCGTACCATTCACCATAGCGCTCATCTTCCCACGCCTCCATTTTCTGGTCAACATAATTCTCAAATATCTGCTTGGCAGTTGCAGCACCCGCATCAAACTTCTTGGTTACTTCTTCATCTATATTACTGAGAACGTCTTCAACATTTTTCTTCGTATCTTGGTAGAACCCATTAATTTTGTTAGCAATTTTAGTCCGTTCCTGGGTATCCTTACCCTGAGTTTCACTCTGAGCGCCCATCACCTGATTCAACAGTTGTGAACGCTGACCATGCATTCCCTGGAGCTGGGTTTGGCTCGTCGTTTGTGCTTCCGCTTCAGCCTTATTGATAGTGGCTTTTTCATCCCGACTATAGGTTTGTGGGGCTTCTTTAGCGTGGGTTTGTGCTTCTTTCTTCGCACTTAGCGCTTCCACAAACTGTGGTTCATTTGATTTTTCCAGTGTCTCTTCTGGGACTTTCGCCTTGGCTAACTCGTCATCTAGTTCTTGACTATTCGCCTCAAATGGTGCGGATACTTCAGCATCAGGTTTCGGCTTAGGAGCAGCTTTTTCGGCATTAATATCAGTTGGTGCAGCTCCCGCTTCTGGCGGCTGCATTGGCGTGACAGGTTTGGGTTCAACACCACTGGTGTCAGGGGCAGCTTTGGTTTTCTCCTCAATTGGACCGGCTGCTTTTTTTTCCTCGTCAGTTACCTGTGAGGAGACATCCTGCTTCACCGCATCAAGCTGATTACTCTCCTTGAATTTTTTGGCGTCTTCTTCGTTGTCGGGAATAATTGCGCCAATTTTTTCCATCAGCTTTGCCTTGAAAGCCTTCGCATTAAAGGTTCCAGGCTGCTGCTGGTTCATTTCCCCAACTTGTTTGTCTTGCGCCTTACTCTCTACTTCGTTACCCGGAGGTTCAGCTGAGTCTTGGGCTTCTTTAGATTCAGCCTCGGCGGGGTCATGCTGTTTTTCTTTGTCGGCTACTCCCTTTGCCTTATTTACCACTCCCTTAAATGCGGGATCTTCTTCTGGGGAACGGGGAGATTTTGCGCCACCGCCGCCTGAGGTAGCTGATGCTCCACCTGCGCCAGCCGCTTGTTGGCTTCCTCCTTGTGTTGCAGGAGCTTTCCCTCCTGCTTCTGGAATGGCTGGTGCTGCTGCACCCCCACCTGCATTGGCTACCTGGGGAGTAGCTGGAGCGGCGTTACCACCGGATGCTGGGGCGGGTGCGGGTTGTGCTGGTTGGGGTTTATTCTCTTTTACTGTTTGTTCTTGGGGATTTTCTCGGCGTTGGATTTTCAGTTGTGCCGGAAAACCGGATACCAGGCGTTCTTTTGTCTGTAACTTATTTCCCTTTGTCCCGACTTGGCTATCGGTTTTCGCCTGGACTTGACTGCCATTTTGCTGAACAACATGAGTTAATTCATGTGCCAATAATTCCTGTCCTGGCTGATTATCGGGTTGATATTCTCCCTGTTTAAAGAAGATATCTGTACCTGTGGTAAATGCCTTAGCCTGGATTGACTCATTCAGTTTGTTCGACTTACTATCGGTGTGAACCTGAACTTGACTAAAATCAGCCCCGAACGCCTGCTCCATTGGCTGGCGTATTTTATTGGAAATTGGCTGTCCGCTTCCCCGTTTCTGTTGAATCTCTTGCTCTAGATTCGGTGCAGCCTTAGCTTCACTTGATGGTGGTGTACCTTTCTTCTGAACCGTTTCTGTATTTGTTTGAGTTTGATTCAATACAGGATTGACTGGCTTAACAGGCGACTGAATCCGCTGCGGCTGTACGAATTCGCCAGTTTGAAAAGCATTGAGTTGATTTAATCTGGGGTGAGAGGCGGGTTGAATTTGCTGAGAAGAGGAATTTGTGAACTTGCCCAGATTTACCTGTCTCTGAATCGAGGATGACGGTGTACCTGGAACGTTTACCGGAATTTCGAGGAAATTGTGATTATCTTCTGATTTTTCTGTCTCTTGATCAGGTGTGTCTTGTGTTTCAGATTGGCGTTGAACGGTTGGAGGTTCACTCGATGATATCTTATCTTCTTCAGCGTCTGGTAGTTCCTGTCGCTGGATAGTTTCATCTTCTTCCTGCAACTCTTGTTCAGCTTCTGGCTCAACTTTTTCTTCAGTTTCAACTGGCTGCTGTTGAATTGAATTACCATTACCCCTGAAGTTAACTTGTCTTTGTATAGAAGATGGTGATGTACCAGGAGCGTTGATGGGGAGTTCTAGGAAATTACGAGCGGGTTGTTGCGCTTTCGCTTGGATTTCAGTGTCTTCTTCTGGATTCTCGACGCTGTTTACCTGGGGTTCAGGGATTTCATCGGCTTCACTGTCGGATATTTCCTGGCGCTGGATACTTTCATCTGATGCTGAACCATCGGAGGCGGCTGCTAAAGAAATCTCGTCGCGCTCTTTCGTCTCTTCTTGATCTTCTTGCTCATCTAATGCATCTGCTTGAATCTCTACAGCATCGGCGGCTGGCGTTGTGGGCTGATTCGCCACCTCACCGGATTTTGACGGACTTGGATTGGCGACGGCTGTAGGATTTGGAGCTTGAATCGGAATGTTGTGGGAGTTGTAGCCTAACTGGGAGATTTGATCAGCTTGCTGTTTGAGCTGTAGTGTTTCCTGTTGCGATAAAGGTGGTGGTAAGGGTTTGACACGACGCCTCTGTATCTTGAAGGGATTCGGCACAGGTGTCGAATTGGGCTTAGAGAAGCCTTTTTTCCAGAGGTGTTCGTGAGAAGACATTGCCGACTGCCCCAACGCTAGCGGTGATTCTGCTTCAGAATTCCCTTATTCTATCCGCTTATGGCTGAAAATTAACACAATTGTGATCAAATTTATGCTTCCAACTGAATAAGTTTTGTTAAACTAACTAACATTAGTACACATATACCATTAGAACGTGAGGCTTCTCGCAGATAAAGCTAAACTTCCTGCAATTTCTGGGAATCTTGAATATTTGTGCTAGCTTTACCTAAATTGCACAACTTACCAAATAGTTTCCCTGTTGAAGGAGCGGTTCGTATTGAATTAGTTGAAGGAATTCCTCTATTTCGGGCATCCATTACTGTTCAAGAACGGATTAACACACTATTAGAGAAACAACAAAAATTACCACTCAATACTGAAGAAGAACAAGAACTAGATTTATATGAAGAAATTGATGACTATCTCAGTTTTGTAAATCGGACTGTTCGCAATCTTTATTTAACCCAAAATCAAGCCGATTTATAAAAAATGCCTTTTATTATGGTAGGGGCACGATATTATCCAGGCGATCCAATTCAGTCAGAAAATTGATAGCACTTGCCATCTGAAGCGATCGCGTATTCTAGATTTACCGCGTTCGGTTACAGCAGGGCGAGAATCCGGTTATTCGGTGCGATCGCATGATTGCTCCGGTTATCTGTTCTGTCGAATGTTAAGATAGATGTCCGAGATCCTACAAGATTAGCATCGAGCAGTTCCCTATTATGTCCCCTGAGCAGTCCCCACCCGATCGCCAAAACACGCTGGAAGAAATTCGTGCTACCCGTTTGGAAAAAGTCCAACAGCTTAAAGCGTTGGGAATTGAACCCTATGCGTATCACTGGCAGTCTACTCACCACGCGGCTGAACTGCAAGAGAAATTCGCGGATCTGGGGAATGGTGAAGAGGTTGATTTTGAAGTCGCGATCGCAGGTCGTATTTTAGCCCGTCGTGTCTTTGGCAAGTTAGCGTTTTTCAATCTCCAAGACGAAACGGGAACAATTCAACTCTATCTGGACAAAAAGCGGATTACCGCAACCATGACGGATCTGCCGAATCCGTTCACCCCTCTCAAGCAACTCACGGATATTGGGGATATTTTAGGCGTAAAGGGGACAATTAAGCGCACCGATAAAGGGGAACTCTCGGTCTATGTCAGTGAATATGCTATCCTGACCAAATCCCTATTACCCTTACCCGATAAGTGGCATGGTCTCACCGATACCGAAAAGCGCTATCGCCAGCGTTATGTGGACTTAATGGTGAATCCCACGGTTCGGGAAACCTTCCGCCGCCGTGCTAAAATTACCGCCGCCATTCGTCGCTATTTAGAGGATCGTGGCTTTATTGAAATTGAAACCCCTGTCTTTAGTACAGAAGCGGGGGGTGCCGAAGCCCGTCCCTTTATCACCTATCACAATACCCTAGAGATGGAGTTGTATCTGCGAATTGCTACAGAACTCCACCTGAAGCGGTTAATTGTCGGCGGATTTGAAAAGGTATTTGAGTTGGGGCGAATTTTCCGGAATGAGGGAATTTCCACGCGCCACAATCCGGAATTTACCTCAATTGAGGTGTACCAGGCTTACGCCGACTACAACGATATGATGACGTTGACGGAAAATTTAATTACCACCGTCACTCAAGATAGTTTGACAACTCTGGAAATTACTTATCAAGGTGAAACAATTGATTTCACTCCTCCCTGGCGTCGAGTCACGATGCATGAGTTAGTGCAAGAGGTTACAGGGTTAGATTTTAATCAATTTCAGACATTCGATGAAGCAAAAGTTGCGGCTAAAAAGGTGGGGATTGAAGGGGTAGACGACTGTCCATCATTGGGGAAACTCCTCAATGAATGCTTCGAGCAAAAATGTGAAGAAACCCTGATTCAGCCAACATTTATTGTTGATTTCCCGATTGAAATTTCTCCCCTGGCTAAACCCCATCGTTCTAAGCCGGGATTGGTGGAACGTTTTGAGTTATTTATTGCGGGGCGAGAAACGGCTAATAGCTTTTCTGAATTAACTGATCCGATGGATCAACGGGAACGCTTAGAAGCGCAAGCTGCACGGAAAGCGGCTGGAGACTTGGAAGCCCAAGGGGTTGATGAAGATTTTCTCGCGGCGTTAGAGTACGGAATGCCACCAACCGGGGGGTTAGGAATTGGTATTGATCGTTTGGTGATGTTATTGACGGATTCGGCAAGTATTCGGGATGTGATTGCGTTTCCGTTGCTCAAGAGTAGCAGCCGCGATGGTTCTCCTGCACCCTGAGTGATATCATGTCCGGTGGAATAACTTATGAAGAGATGGATTGTCTTCAAAACTGAATCAGCTTCATCGAAGGGGTGGAAAGAACGCAAATTGCAACCTGCTGGACACTTAACCCGGATGCTGGCTGAGTATTTGGATTGCTCTGATAAGGCATTGCCAGAACCAGGCTATCGTCCGCGTGAGTTTGCTCGATTTGAAGAGTCGGTCGATCCAAACTTCCCGGATATTAGCACTCATGTTCGTTGGTCTGACTGGGAAGTGAGCCGAGTTGAGCGATTCAAGTCGGTTGAGTCGGCTGAGTATGATGAGGTTGTTGTGTGTTATTGCCGTTATTCACCGATTGAGCCGGAGTGGAACGAATTACCCAAGATTGGCGTTTTGCAAGAGGGTAAATTTTAACTCTTTGCTATTTAACTGCTCATTGGTGAGTGCGATCGCTGTTTGGTTGTGCCAACGGTATCTGAAACCCAGTGCCGCAATGCTCTGCTAAAGTTGGGTTATAGCCTACCGAACTAGATGCTCCGAAGGGGGCGATCATGACTGTAACGACTAAGAAGCTAACCTTTGAAGAGTATCTGACCTACTCAGACGGGACTGATACCCGCTATGAGTTGGTGAACGGGGAATTAGTAGCAATGAGTATTGGCACCGGGCAACATGGAGAAATCATTGACTTTCTCTATCGGCAAATCGATGCTGAGATCGGGCGTAGCGGACGCGACTGGATTGTTAGACCCGTGGCGATTGGTGTGCGATCGCCTCGTGCTGGCAAGTGGGATACCTCTCGCATTCCCGATTTGACTATTATTCCTAGCCAGCAGTGGCGCGAATTAAGAACCCGCGAGGCTGTTATTGAACTCAACGAACCTCCTCCGATTTTAGTGATAGAAGTCGTTAGCGAATCGACAAAGACCGCCGATTATCGGGCTAAGCGGGTTGAGTACAACGTTTTAAACATTCCAGAATACTGGGTCGTTGACCCACTGACATCAAAGGTGACGATTTTTACCCTGGTTGAGGAACTGTATGAAGGTATGGAGTTCGTTGGTGCTGAGCAGATTGTTTCAGGCACTTTCCCAGAGTTGAATCTGACAAGTGAGCAGATTATTTGGGCTGGAGTGATTCCTAGCGCTGAAGAAAACTAATGAGATGCGATCGCTCTTTGGTCGTGCCAATGGCATCTGAAACCCAGTGCCGCAATGCTCTGCTGAAGCTGGGTTATAGTCTATCGAGATAGATACGGGAAAAAATAGAAGTAATGACTAGATGCAGCCTGCTAACTCAAGACAAACTTCTCTATCCTAATCATAAGCATCTCTCATATATCGTTGCATTGATATATAAAGGTGGCTAGGTATATATCGTTCTGATTGCTCATCTCTAAGAAATACATCCATAACAGTTTCACAGTTAGGATTGTTTTCCCAGGGTAAAATAATATTTTCTGCACCATGTTTTTCAATTAACTCTTTTATTAATTCTTTATCAAAAGAGTCATAATCGACTCCATCTCCATCAGTTAAGTATTCAACATTCCATTCCTCTAGAAATAGCAGTAAATCATCAATTCTACAGTCTATTATATAGTTTGTAATATTAGGTTCTTTTGTTAAAGCCCAGTCCATTAGCTTCTGGGAAATATCTATAGAATTAGGATTAAACCAATGCTTATCAAACCATTTTTGAAGCTCGCCACATTCACTTGTTTCAGTAAAACTAGCATTTAACTCTGCTTTTCTTTTTTTTAAACCTGAAATAGTCAGGTTACTACTGCCCAAAAAACAAGTGAACTGATTTGAAAAATCAGTATTACGTATTAGGTATAGCTTAGCGTGAATTTCGTATTTGGAAACTTTAACAATAAGTTTTTTTCTCTTTAGTAGCTCTCCAAATTTCTCTAAACTATTTGTGGACTCTTCGCCTGGTTTCAAGCCTTCAATCATCTTATTACAAATGTCATCAAATACAACATTTTGATGCTTATTTCCAATTCCACATCTACCTATAAGTAAACGACATTGCCCTTCACTACGATAGGTAAGAAGTTCTATCAAATCATCAATGAGATTCCAACCTCCTAAGGTAAAATAACCAACACAAAAGTCAGCTTGATTGGCTGCTTCAAGAGATTTACGTAGTGATTCTAGGAAAGATTCTTGCTCATTATCGAAGAAATGTAACATAGTACAAGCCTTTGGACTTTATTATCTGCCGCAGTATAGTCTAGTGCTTTATCTACTCAAAATAGAGCTATCAGAATTTTTCCGTGTCTAGCTTCAAGCTCAGGATTAGAGTGTCCATTCATGAGTAGGCTCATTAAGAGCAGCCTTGACAGACTCTAAGTTTGTAAGCTCTTGCAATGGACTCGACTTCGCTATTTCTGTGATTCTGTTTAAGGTCGCAGTCAACAACTCATTATTACCCATATCAATTGCTCGGTCAACGACTCTAAACAGAGCGCTAAAGTTATTAGCACGTTCATCGAACGAGCGGTCAAGATACACAATGAGTAAGTCGCGTTGAGCGTTAATCTTGGCAATTGTCGCCTTTTCCCAAGCTTCAATATCTCGCCTTTTAGTCCGTTCCTCTTGTGCAACTTTCTGGTACTCGACGTAAGCTGAGATAATTTCGTTTAGGCATTCAGCAGGAGCGGTGAAGGCAGCAGATCTTTTGAAAAAGGCTTCTACAGAAACTTTATTAGTAGTCATATCCAGCTATCTTACAGATTTCGGTATTTCTCTAGGATGGTGACAGTGCCAAGGTTAAGCTTGCCTTCACTGTTTAACACTGAGGTTTTCATGATGTCTACAAGTGCTTTTATCAAATCGAATACCTTTTTGAACTTTTCAGCGTCAGCGTCCTTTTTTGAATCAAATGGCTGAGATTCAAGCTCATCAAGACCAGTAACGGCACGAGTGTTTATAGATACAAACAATCCTTTCAACTCCGTGATCCGCCTTTTAATTTGTTGTGAATAATCTTTTGCCTGGTTTATCTCAGCAATCGCCTTATTAACTTTCGCTTCATACTCCTGCGCCTTGGTTAGGGCTTTCTGTCCTTCACGAGCTGCAATAAAGCCCCCAATTGCTAAAGCGGGAACAGCAGTTATACCGCCGAGTACCCAAACTCCTACTGCCATGCCGCCTCCACCCGCTGCAACAGCGCCACCACCAAACCATGCCAGCATAGCATTTGTAGCAGCGGCTCCGCTAAGACTTGAGATGGCTGTTCC
This sequence comes from Coleofasciculus sp. E1-EBD-02, assembly GCF_040218245.1. Lineage (NCBI taxonomy): Bacteria > Bacillati > Cyanobacteriota > Cyanophyceae > Coleofasciculales > Coleofasciculaceae > Coleofasciculus > Coleofasciculus sp. E1-EBD-02. The sequence goes on from NZ_JAVJQN010000116.1 coordinate 29,406, forward strand.
AGTGCTTGCTGTTCCTATAGTGGTAGCGATAGTGACCGCTCCTCCGTATCCCGCTGCTGCCGCTCCAGCAGATTTAACACCACCCTTGAAAAAAACCTCTACTTCTATAGTTGCAGCTTTGTACTCCTTAATCTTCTCAACTGAAAATTCTATCCCTTCTAAAAGGGACTCGACACTTGTTGAACCTCGTTGCCCTAGGTTCTCAATAAAGGTGATAAAGCGTCCTATGGTATGCTTCATAGCATTAAGCTGAAGTTGACCATACTCTTCTGCCAGTTTATCTGTAGCTTTTTCTTCTATTTTCAGTTGCACAACAGCTCGTTCATGTCGCTGTTGAGCGCTCTTGCCAATCTCGTTGGCTTTCTGACCGGGATAGAATGAAACCATGAAGTAGCCTTTTCATGAGTAAGCTTTCCTATCAGAATAACATTAGCTGATCTGCTCTGGAAAACCTCAAATGGTTAATTCATCTAATCTTTACTTACTGTTTAAGTTGGCTTCACTTAGAGTGAAAAGACAGAAGCAGTACGAGAAGCGATCGCTCTCACCCCCATAAGCTACGATGAACCCAAAGACCAAGAGAGAAAAAACCCCATGTCTGAGCAAGTGCGTTACATTACCAACGAGCAGGGGGAGCGAGTTGGCGTCTTGTTAGATTTGGAAGCCTACAATCGGCTAGTGAACCCATTAGCTCTAGATGACGAGTGCTTAATTGGCTTAAGCCGAGATGAACTGCAAGCGTTAGCCGATAGTAAGCTAGCTCCCGCAGCACAAAATCAATTGAACGATTTGCTAGTTCAGAATGCAGAATCTCAGCTTTCTGCCGACGAAATTGCAAATCTAGACCGTCTCCTAGCACAAGTCGATCAACTGACAATCCTCAAAACCAGAGCTAGATATACTCTACACTGCCTAGAAACAATGGCAACGGTGGCGTGAGCGCTTATATTCCTGTTGAGCTACAGCGACAAATTCGCGCCCATTTTAGGGATTGCTGCGCCTATTGCCGCACGGCTGAAGCTCTGACGCGCCGTAACGCACCGTTATCGTTTGTTTTCGTGCGTTACGCTGTCGCTAACGCACCCTACAAGAGGCGATCGCTTAGGAATTAAGCCTTTGTACTACACTTTGGTGGATTCTCAACTCATCACCAACCTAAGGCTGGTTAATGCGGCGGCTTCCCCTCTCTTAAAAAACAGGTTGCAATACCTCCACCTGCTTCAACTCCAAGCCTTGCTCAAATATCTGATCAATCGGTAACATTTGATCCTCATCTGTCATAAACTTATGGTCTTTTGTCGCCCGAATCGTAGCACCATCCTCTAACACATATTCAAACACCTCTTGCTCACCGCGATTATGCCATTGTGCAATGGGTTGGGTGTAGACATAACCATGCTCATCCACACTATAAACCGTACACTCAATCTGCTTTTCTACAATTTCCCCAATTGCCACAGCACCATATTCAACCGTAAGAATGGGTGTATCATAACTCAAGCAATATTCAGCAAATAGGATCATCTGCTCGAATAATTCTTCCGCAATCCGTTTTGCTACACCATTTTTTGCCGCCCCATCGATAAAAATTCCTCGATGTTTCTCCATTTCTGCCACTTTCTTTTTACCCATACAGTTATGAGCAATAAAGTCATTGGCAATAAAGTTATGAGTTTGGCAAATACTTAAGTCAAAAACCTCCTCTTGACCAACATATTCAATCGAGACAATTTCATCCCAGAATACATCAGACTCTGCAATTGCCATCAGTGCTTTATCCTGCAAAGCCGTGGCAAAATTCTGGGATTGACGATTAGCATGGAACTGATGATCGACTGGTGCAGTCGTCCCAAAAAGTTGTTCTGCACAATGATTAAAATCAGCAATCAGTTCAGGGTCACTATTACAGAAATAGCTACAGGAAGGACTCTTTGTCGAAAGATGACCATCACCTATTAAATAAGCAGTTAGCTTAATTTGAGCATCTGATATATCACTCTCTGTAGCCAGTGGCAATATCTTAGCTAAGCCAATCCGACTACCAACCTTAAACTGCTCCAGAGGCTGCCATCCTAACAGTGAATAGAAACGATGATCCGCTGTCGCTCTAATTTTACGATTGGTTTTGGTGGTAATTTCCCAAACATCTCGCACCCCGTTTGGATAAATTTCGCTAATCGGTTGCTGAGTAATCTTTTGAGTCACCGTATCCAGAGACAAAACTTCTCGTCCCAACCAATACTCAGGTTTGGACGCAATTTCTCTTAGAGACACTAAATGCCCCGTTTGTGCATCAATAATCTCCGTTGAACCACTCAGACACCGGCGTAGCAAATCCGCTTGACCCAGGGAATACCCCGCCAAATCCTGAGCCATTTTCATGATCTGCTCTTGATAACAAAGCGTACCATACGTTTCTTTTAAAATTGGCTCTAATAGCGGATGTTGATATTCAACCTTTTCTTTCCCGTGTTTCCGATTAATAAACTTAGGAATCAGACCTGCATCCAAAGGTCCCGGACGATACAATGCCAAAATCGAAGAAATATCTTCGATACTCGACGGTTTCAACTCCCGCACCACCTGGCGCATCCCCGACGATTCTAGTTGAAAAATTCCCTCTAACTCGCCTTTCTCTAAAACCGTATAGGTCTGTTTTATGTCATCAGGTATTTTCTTGATTACCCCTTTTGCCACAATATCAAACGCCTTACGTTCATCCAGGGGTAACTGATCCAGATCTAACGTTATATTTTGATGTTGGCGAATCAATTCCGCCGTTTTCTGAATTGTGGTTAAATTTTTCAGACCTAGAAAATCCATTTTTAAGAGTCCGAGGGATTCTAAGTCCTCCATAAAATACTGAGTAATTACCGCCCCCTCATTATTCACCTGCAAGGGAACAATTTCATCTAAGGGTTCGGACGAAATCACTACCCCCGCCGCATGAACGCCAAAGGTTTTATTCGTCCCCTCAATCCGGATTGCCATATCCAGCCAGCGCTGCACTTCGGGGTTATTTAAGTAAGCCTCTCTAAACTCTGGTGTAGGCGTTTTCTCAGAAATCATTACCTTTAACTTAGTGGGTTTTCCCCGTGAAACCGGAATCATTTTTGCCATCCGATCTGATTCCCCATAGGGAATATTCAACACCCTGGCGACATCTTTTAATACCGCCTTTGATGTCATCCGGTTAAATGTAATAATTTGTGCCACCCGATCTGCCCCATATTTGTGGGTGACATATTCAATGACCTCATCCCGGCGTTCAATACAGAAATCTGTATCAATATCAGGCATAGATTTCCGTTCCGGATTGAGAAAGCGCTCAAATAAAAGCCCATGATGCACCGGATCAATATTAGTAATTTTCAGGGAATAGGCAACTAAAGAACCCGCCGCAGAACCCCGCCCTGGACCGACAGGAATCTTCTGATCTCTGGCATATTTAATATAATCCCACACGACTAAAAAGTAGGTGGAAAATCCCATCTGCTGCATCATTTTCAGCTCATATTCCAGCCGTTCTTTATAGACGAGATCGATGTCACTGCGAGAACGACATCCCATGCGCTCCAATAATCCATCCCAAGTAACTTCTTCTAAGTAACTATCGGCGCTGTGACCCTTGGGAACGGGGTAATTGGGAATGCGTGGTTCCCCCATAATGTCATAACGTTTTACCTTATCCGCGACTTCTAATGTATTCGCGATCGCCTCTTGGATCACCTCATCGGGCAAATGATCCCGAAATAGCTGTGCCATCTCCTCGGCGGACTTGAGATACTCGGTTCCGGAGTAGCGCATCCGCTTCTCTTCTGAAATTAATTTCCCTATTTGAATGCAGAGTAAGGCGTCGTGGGCTTCGACATCGTAACAGGAGATAAAATGAGAATCATTGGTGGCAACCAGTTTAATTTCTAATTCACGGGCAATTTTCACAATTTCTACGTTAACGATCCGGTCTTCAATTGACCCATGATCTTGAATTTCTAGATAATAATCGTCACCAAAAACCTCTTTATACCATTGGGCAAGCTCTCGTGCCTTTTGCACGTCACCCTTGAGAATCGCTTGGGGGACTTCTCCGCCCAAACAACCACTGGTGACGATTAATCCATCACGGTACTGTTGGAGGAATTCTTTATTAATACAAGGACGCTGAAAAATTCCTGTTCCTTGGATTCCTTTCAGATGAGAAATTGTCGTCAGTTTAACTAAATTTTTATAGCCTTGGGTATTTTTAGCCAAGACAACTTGATGGTATTTGCGCTGTTTCTTCTTCGTCTTATCTTGAATATCCTCATTAATCACATACATCTCATTGCCGATAATCGGCTTAATCCCTTTCCCCCGACAGACTTTAATCAACTCGATCGCGCCATACATTACCCCATGATCCGTCAGTGCGATCGCGGGCATTCCCAATTCCACCGCCCGATCCACCAGTTGCGGTAGCTGGGACGCGCCATCAAGTAAGCTGTAGTCACTGTGAATATGTAGACCGACGAAGGACATAGAACAAAGAGAGATAAGGATTCCGTTAAGGGGCGCGATCGCTCACCTTCATGGTAAGCTGACAGGTCTAATAGCATTCCTGATTCATCCAGATTGACCCTGGCTACCCCACATATAAGGATACATCATTCAAATACACCCTATATGTAGTCGCACCACCCGTAGGGGCTTGGTAGGGGCTTAGTAACCAAGCCCCTACGGTTTAGGCGATCGCACTCGATAGATCTTGCCAGCGCTGATGCCACAATTGCTGCATTTTTTGCATAATCTCAGGTAAATCCTGAAACTCCTGACTTTGTTGATTGATTTCCCTGGCTAATCCCTGAAGTCGGTTAAAATCTCGGCAACAATAGAGTACCCGTTTCCAAGCCCCATACCAATCCTGTCCGGCTTGCTGATGGGCGCGAATGGGTTTGAGGCGTTCTTCCTCGTTTCTGAGATATTCAGCCTGTTTTGCCCACGCCTGACGCCAGGGTTGCACGGCTTCGGGTTGCTCATGCTGATCATACCAGTCACGTTCACGGCGGAAGATTTCCCCTAATTCATCCAACTGGGAACGCGAGGTACAGCGCCCAATTGCCGCTAATCCCGCCTCAATCCACAGGGGCAAGTTGCGATAACTAACAAAGATAGCACGGGATTCCACTAGCTTGACCCAGATTTGGTGGTGCCAGCATTCGACGCGATCGATTTGCTGGAGGGGAATGTTAAGAAATGTAGCGACTTGATGGCGTACTTCGTCCAGAGAAAATTGGCGAGGATCAATTACCCCAGCCGTGATTAAGTTCCGAGACATGGTAAATCACTCCTGTTTTGGGTATTCGCGGTAGCGTTGGTTTGATTTAGGAGAGTTGATACTAGATTTGTGGCAATCTCGGCTTTTTTGCCGGAAAAACGCCCAAATCCTCAACCCTAAAATCAATTGACCCAAAATCTTAGCCACCCCGCACAAGTTGCTTTATGAAGTCGGAGTGGCTAGAGGAGTGTTACTATTTCTTCTAGCCTCCAGACTGGAGACATCAGTTTGGGGGTTAGCTGCTCAGAGCTGCTGTAACAGCTTTGAGTGGCGCTAAGAGTTTTCGGTTTAATTTGGATTATCTTAGCACATTGAAGGATGGATACTACAGCGTCAAGGTTTTGTTACAAAAATTTATTAGGTAGTCGTATTTTTATCCAAACTTGCTTAATGAAACCACCCCGCTCGTAGGGGCGCATGGTATGCACCCATTCCCCAGTGTGCGACGATAAATCCCAATATGCGCCCATCAAGCTCGACATGAAAGACACACAGGGTTAAAGAGCGCACAAGGTTAAGAGCGCACAAGGTTAAGAGCGCACAAGGTTAAGAGCGCACAGCGTTAAAGGGCGCACGCCGTGCGCCCCTACAAATCGACTGTCTACCCGACAACTACAATGAGAGAAGGTTGAATTTGAATTTGGCTATGTATGAAATTACACTGTCCGTATCGGAAGAAACAGTACAGGCACTGAAGCTAACTCCTGAAAACCTCGATAGTGAGATCCTTTTAGCCGCCGCCGTTAAGCTTTATGAATTAGGGCGACTTTCTTCTGGAGCCGCAGCCAATCTAGCCAGAATTCCACGAGTCGTCTTTTTATCCAAACTTGCTGAATTCGATGTTGATACTTTTCGCTTAACTGAATCAGAACTAGCGGAAGATTTAGCTAATTAAAACAATATTACTATTCGTAACTTTGCAATTGCCTAGACAACAAATTATAAATGCTGGCAAGGTTTTAAGCTGTGTCTATCTACTTCTCGACATTTCCCCCTCATCCCCTAACCCCTTCTCCCACCCCCCTCGTTCCCCCCTGCGAGGAGGGATGACAGAGGATGCTTCGCTTTTGTTGCATGGGAGAAGGGGAACCGGATCTCTTGCCCCCCTCTCCCCGGCGTGGGAGAGGGGCTGGGGGTGAGGGGTTGAGCTTAAGTTGACACCAATGGTCGCTGTTCATAGTAGGCGGTGTCTCCAATTACCTGTCCCGACTCGCCCCTGTCTAAATATAGGTGGTTTCAGACGATTACCGATACCCGATACAGGGCGACCCGATCAGATTAATGGGTGGGTCGTGTTAATTTTGTGCGGCGGGTCGCCCCTACGAATGCATCTGCTTCCCCCATCTCCCCCATCTCGTCTATCGTCCCTGTTTAGACGAGGCGATCGCAAGAATACCATATACTGCGATTCCCTGCTGGCGTAATACTTCTGTAGCTGAACGGGCGGTTGCGCCTGTGGTGTAAATATCGTCTAAAATCAGTACGGGTGAATGATGTGAACGTTTGCCAAAACGCTTACCCACAGCAAACGCCTCCGTGAGATTTTGCGATCGCTCTTTTGCAGATAAGCCAAACTGGGCTTCAGTTTCCCGAACCCGTTCTAAACCGTGGGGCTGATACTGATACCCTGTAAATTGACAAAAACTCTCGGCAAGGAGTTCAGCTTGATTAAACCCCCGTTGTTGGCGCTTACTGGGGTGAATCGGAATCGGAATCACCGTTAACTTTTTCCTCTGTCTCGCCGCCGCCGATTTTAGCCAAGCCTCACCCAACCAGAATCCCAAGGGACGGGCTATCTGGGTATGATTCTCGTATTTTAGCGCCGCGATCGCCCGTTTCAATGTGCCGCCATAATGTCCCCAAACAAACACGGGTAACTCTCCTTGCCAAAATTGACTCGGATGCTTGAGTTGACAGCGCTGTAACTGACGCTGACAGTAGGGGCAAAGTTCAGCATCCGTCGCGCGATCGCATAATGGACAGTTTGACTTCAGGAATAAAGACAGTAAGCTATTCGTCAACTGTCCGATTCCTAGTTTCATCTCATCTTGTCTTTAGATGACCTCCATAGAATTATACCTTTAGTTTTTTCTCTCAGCTTCCAGACGTTCCACCGAAACGTCTCCCCCAGCTTCCCCAGCTTCCCCAGCTTCCCCAGCTTCCCCATCTCCCCCCGCTTCCCCAGCTCCCCCCGCTTCCCCAGCTCCCCCATCTCCCCCCGCTCTCTATTTCCTTAAGCGACATCTAATAAAAACATCGACAAAAACGCTAAATACAACAAAAGAGCAAGTAAAACGACAATAAAGGGGGGTGTAAAAATCACCGGAAAACTCGCTTCCTCCAAAAGGTTAGGCAAAAAACCTTGATAGCATATCGTATCTCCACACGTTCCATAATTAAAGAGAATCACAAACGTTTGCAATCCAATTATTTTGGGTAAAAAACTTCCTTTTATCCTTACCTTAGTTCGTCTTTTTGCCGTTCGAGCCGTCGCACTAAAAAACAAAAAGATTGTCGTTGTGGTGTAAAACAATCCGGCAAACGCAATGTAGAAGAAAATTGACATCCATCCGCCCGATGTTATAAAAAAGAGGGGGATGCTAATTAACGCATAAATCAGGTAAACACTAAAGACCAGCCAAATATTGGTTGTAATCATTGAAGTTATAACCCTTACCGATTTACAAACAGCTTTATTCCAGCATCTATAAAAATTAGAGCTGGATGCAAACAGGTAGAAGCTGAAGCCTGGTTTAATAATTATTTGTACAAGATGAAATACTTGTTTTTTTCTTCAACAGAGTGATTACAATCGTTTAACTCATTAGATATTGCACCATTAGATCCTCGTTTGCTAGTCTTCCACTCCCAATACTTCGTCAAGTTAGGGGGCTTTATGTTTATACCTACTCATAAACGAATGATTATCCGGAATACTTTTAAGGTAGCAGCATTGGTTGCAGAGGTATAGAGGTGTGGAAGTGCAAACAAAGGACAAATGACCAATGACCAATGACGAATGATTTAAATTGATACTTCCTCAATATCAGTCAAATTGGGTAATAAATTATCTTGGCTAACCGCACTTTCCCCAGTTCGCTGACAGCGCACCGCAAAGCTACAGTTACCGCATTTACCCGCCGATATTGGCACTTGGGGAAACGGGATATGATCATTTTGATAGCGGTGTAACCATCCAGATAGCCGAGTCAGCAACTCCGTTAAATCCGCTCTCGTTTTTTCATGTTGTACTCTATCATAGGCAAACGTAAGACATTGGGGACGGGGTTGAGACTTAACAAACCAGTACGTCATCGAAATTTGCTCAGGCAAATAATCACTGGTTTCTGCTAAAACATATCGGTATAAGCGCGTTTGCCAGTCTTTGGCTAATCGATGACGATTTGTCGGTAGAGGATAAGTTTTCCAGTCGAGAATTTGGGCGCTTTTTTCGTCTTCAATAAATAAGTCGTAAATAACCGTTAGTAAGTAGCCTTGCATCGTTACCGTGCGACAATGTTCAGCCTCCCGAAAGGTGTGAGACTGGCGGGCAAATACCTCTGGGGCTGCATCCATTAGCGCCGTCACCCAATGATTAAGTTGGGGATTATCCTTCAGCAACGAGTCTATCGGTAATCCGAGTTCTCGTTGTTGCATCAACAGGTGAAAGTCACTTCCCCACGTCAGGCGTTCTTGTTGATCCGGTGAAACAGGACTTCCGAACTGATCCACATAGATATGTTGAAACTTACGCGGACAGGTTTCTAACAGATTGAGTTGTCCTTGAGATAAGCGAGTTAGGGAAACTGTCGATTGGTCAGCATTCATGGTTTAGTGAGGACAAATACACTCTCTTTATTCCCGCGTCCAATCCGCAGATTTTCGTCGAGATAGGTAATCTCCAACCAGCCCCGTTGCTCTCGACTTTCAATGTTAAAATCAAGCGCCTTAAATTTTTTACCCGTTTCAATTTGCTGGATAAAGTTAGTAGGAGATTTATAGTCAATTAAGCGTTTTAATCCCACAACAGACCGATCAAAATTCACATTAACGCGGCGTTGGGAAACGGGTTCAAACTGCGCTCCTACACTGATAATTCCTTCTAAGTAAGGCAAGCTGGAAATTTCGGCAATGTTATAAATTTTAGCGTCGGCGGTGCGAACACATTGGTAGATTTGACCCAATTGCCACAGGGGAAACCGACCCAGGTTTAACAAATCGCTACTGGTTGTGTAGAGTAATCGCCAGTTCCCTTCCAGCAAATCCGGCGCTTCCAGTGGACGTGGCGTAGGGTTGCGGTCTTCTAATTGGGCAACGGCTGCCAAAATCGCTGTTTTTTCAGTGTCCGTTGCCAACAACCCCCGATTTTTTCCCGCGATCGCTTCTAATAACGTGGCTTTGCTAACCATCTGTAGTCCTGACAATCCACCGTTAAATATGGTATCATTTTTATCGACTTACTGAAATTTATTATGTATAATCCTTCTTTGCGTGAAGAATCTCGTGAGCAACTAGCTCCAGTCATTTCCGTTCAACGTGAAACCTCAGTTTTAGAGTGGTTAGAATCAACGAATCGTCTGCTGGCGCGTGATCCGAGCGAGAAGGAGAGCGGCGATGATGAAGAGGAAATCACTGAATTGATGGGTGTCGAGGATAATGACTATGATGACGAGGAAGATGATGATCTAGATGAAGATTAACGGACGGGCATAGAATAGGAGCAACTGGGGCGCTAGGGCGCGATCGCTTAATTCACAGCCCGCGCCCTGATCCCCCAAGCCAGCACCATCAAGAAGGCTAACCCCATGACTCCCGCGATCGGGTTACTATCTACTCCGGTTATCCAAGGAGACACTTGACCTGAATACTGCACCAGTTGTCCCACATTAATCATGTAATAGCCCCAAACCAAACCTGCATGTAACCCAATGGGTAAACCCAAACGCCCTTGTCCTCGTTTTGCCCAAACTAAGGTTAATCCCAACAGCACTAATCCGGGAAATCCTGGTAACGTGCGAATAATTTCTCCGAGGGGTTTGAGAAAATGCAGTGTGGCAAAAATTAGCGCATCTGCCCAAAGAGATAGTTTCGGAGAATAATCTCGTTCCAACTCATCCAATAACCAACCCCGAAAGACTAACTCCTCCGCCAAGCCAATACCCAGGGCGCTAACCAATCCTTCTACAATAATCCGCCGCAATTGTTCTGGAGGAGGTTGAAACGTTAGCCATCCTAATCCCCCCTCTAACGCAAACAAACTTAAGGTAAATAATAAACCAATACTTAACCCATTGAGCAAGTCTATTCCATTGCGCCGAGAGGAGTACAACCCATACTGCTTTAACAGTTGAGGTTCTTCATAAACGAACTGTCCCCAAACGTGTAGTAGCCCTAAAAATTCCCCAAACAATAGCGCCATCGTTAGAATAGTGACGAGGTTTGAGTCATCGACCAAAAGGTAGATTGGCGCGGCTAACGGTAACCAAAATAGCCCTAGGGTAACAACAAACAAACCCAGCCGCACAGGTGCTGGGTATTGAGCTAATTTCGGGAGGTTTTGTCTTAAAATGTTCAGGACTTACGTCTCCCTATTCATCCGGTTCAATCGTACTGGTTAAGCCGTGATTCTTCAATGTTTCACAGTAGAACTCTGCATGTTCCAGAGCGCAGGTGATGACTAGAGCAATTCCTGAGTTGTGCGCTTCCATCATAATATTGACCGCTTGCGGCTGAGTCAGACTCGGTACCGTCTGTATCAAGGCTTGCACCACATGTTCCATCGGATTGAAATCATCATTGTGGAGCAAAACACGATAGCGAGGTGCGGGTTTCCGAACGGTTGATGTTGAACGCTTTTCAATCGTTTCGACAGACAAGGCTAGAATCTCCCTCTCGTTCAAGTGTTTACAAAAAAATAGTGGCTGGGATACAGTTCCCTATTTTAGCTTTTTCTTTATATTACTCAACAATTATCAGACCAATCACCCGATTTGGCGAGTAGAGATAGCCGAATCGCGACTCAATCCTACAATCCTAATAGTCTTAATGTGTGACTAAATAGCGTAAACTAACACACATTTCCTCGTTTAACCTGAACTTCTCTCAAAGGCTCGCTCTTTTTCTATAGCTTTTTATCTCAAAAATAGGAGTAATCATTCTTGAGTTATAACATTACGAATCCTTTGTGAATCCTGCTCTAAATCATCTTCCGTGTAAGGCAAGTAGGCTTTTTCACGCTTGAGAAATTCATAAGTTTCCCACCGGGATGAGAAGTTGAGCATCTGGCGGGCTTGGGCGGCTCCAATGTATCCTTGGCGGTAGTTATCAGCCACGATAAGTTCTAAAATTTGGCGGGAGATATTAGCAGGTTTTAGTTGTAGTTGATTGGCGATGTCGTCAGGAAGTTCGATCGTGATTTGCATGATTGCTTCTCCTTAACTTACAAGAGAGTCTTTTCTATAAGAGGCTGGTTATCCGGTATAATGTCTAGATAATTAAACTTGGTTGGTATATTCATCCCAGCTACCAGAAATCTCTGAATGCCGCTATGAGTTACAGGGTGGGGTAATTATTGAAATGCAAAAACGTTGACTCAATTCCACAATTATCATAGTCTTGATGTATAAATAAATAACGTAAAATAATGCATTCCCTGGCGTTAAACTACAATTCAGAAACCATAGGTGGCTCCCTCATTTTACATGCAGACTGCTTCGACTGGTTGGCACAGATACCGGAAAATAGCATTCATGGAGTCGTCACCGATCCACCCTATGGCGTCAAAGAATATGACATCGAGCAAATTAAGAAAAGAAGCAATGGTAAAGGAGGAATTTGGAGAATTCCACCGTCTTATGATGGACATCAACGCTCACCTTTGCCCAGATTTACAGCACTAACTCAGAAGGAACGAACCACGTTGAAATGTTTCTTTGTTGAGTGGGCAAAATTAGTCGTGCGTGTACTTCGTCCTGGGGGTCATGTATTTGTTGCCAGTAATGCTTTTCTGTCTCAATTAGTCTTTTCGGCACTCGTTGAAGGTGGGTTAGAATTTCGCGGTGAATTAATTCGTTTAGTGAGAACACTGCGCGGCGGCGATCGCCCGAAAAATGCTGAACAGGAATTTCCTCATGTATCATCTATGCCCAGAGGATGTTATGAACCGTGGGGAATTCTGCGAAAACCTATCCCATCCGGAATGAAAGTGAGTGACTGTTTGCGAGAATTTCAAACGGGAGGCTTACGACGAACACCGGACGGAAATCCATTTAATGATGTTATTTTTAGTGAACGAACTCCGCGTCAAGAACGGGAGATTGCAAATCACCCCAGTTTAAAACCTCAGTCGTTTTTACGCCAACTTGTTCATGCTGTTTTACCCTTAGGCGAAGGTATTCTAATTGACCCCTTTATGGGTTCAGGTTCGACAGTCGCCGCCGCCGAAGCTGTAGGCGTTTGCTGTATCGGGATTGAGCGATATGCAGAATATTACCAGATGAGTCGCACCGCCATTCCTCAGTTAGCGGCGTTGAAAAAATCGACGGAGAAGGTTGATGTGCAAATATCCACTGATTCTCAAAAACACCAGCAGTTAACGCTTGGGTAATTCCTGACTTTTCACGAGAAATCACGAAACCTGTGTATCGGGGCGGGTTTAGTTGCATCTGGGTGCAACCAAAGAGATAGTAGTGAAACCCGCCCCTACACCTTTACATGGTGATCCTATTCCTTAACGCTTACGCTATATTAAGGTTAGTTAACGTTACTTAACATTATCGAGAACCATGCAGGCGACCCCCGTTGCAGCAACGGCTACTATTCCTGGCATCTATTGGCAATGGCGAGGACAGTCCATTTACTACGTCAAAGCGGGTGAAGGGCGATCGCAACACCCCCCTCTGTTACTGATCCATGGATTTGGTGCATCGACGGATCACTGGCGCAAGAATATGGCTGAACTCCAACAGGAGTTTGAAGTTTGGGCAATTGACCTATTGGGATTTGGACGATCCGCTAAACCGGACTGGCAATATAGTGGGGAGTTGTGGCGCGATCAGTTGCATGATTTTATCACTCAGGTGATTGGTCAGCCTGTAGTATTGGCAGGGAACTCCTTAGGCGGCTATTGTGCGCTGTGTGTGGCGGCGCAACGTCCTGATTCTGCGGCGGGAGTGGTGTTGCTCAATAGTGCCGGTCCGTTTACCGAGACGAAAGTTCCAGAGTCCGCGAATTCTGGGCGAAAGGGATTCAAGAACCTGACGCGATCGCTCTTATTGCAACCTTGGGCGAGTTTCCTTCTGTTTCAATACCTGCGGCGACGGGCGATCATTCGCAGAACCCTCAAGCAAGTCTATCTAGATCACAGCGCCATTACCGACCAACTGGTAGACGATATCTATCGTCCCTCCTGCGATCGCGGAGCGCATAAAGTCTTCGCCTCTGTCTTCAAATCGCCCCAAGGGGAAAAAATCGATGTACTGCTTTCCCAATTACGCTGTCCCCTCTTACTCTTGTGGGGAGAAGGTGATCCCTGGATGAATGCTAAAGAACGGGGAGCAAAGTTCCGTCAGTATTATCCCCAACTGACAGAATACTATCTCCAAGCGGGTCATTGTCCCCATGATGAGGTTCCCGACCAAGTGAATGAACTCCTCAAGTCCTGGGTGATTAAAAATTGTTAAAGATTCGGACATTTTTACGCCAAAACGGTGTTAGGTGGTAGAGAAAAACAACTGAGTGCAACACAGCTTCTAACTGTTAGCACTAGGCTAATCAGCATTTTCAGATCGCAGAAACCCTTGATCTACCGTAGGGTGGGCATTGCCCACCAACCGTCTAACCTCTGCCTTCTTCTACCAGCACCGATGAGCAATGATCACCTCTGACAACCCGCCCCCCCAGAATCCACCGCCACCCATTGTCACCGATCCTGGCGTTCTTCAAAAAACCCTGTTTGATGATTTTGTTCAATCGGTATTGGCAAATGGCGAAATGGTCATGCCTTGTATCCCAGCATTAACCGAGTATTATATCTGGCGGATAGGGGCGCTGTTTCAGGCAATTGATTCTCGGTTTAGCCAGGAACAATTGCAGCAAGTGGGTCCAATGATTGCCAAGAATCTGGTCGAGGGATTTCGGATTTCTCCCCATAGTAGATTGCGTCTGAAGTACGAAACCTCCCAGCCGACAAATGAGGGATATAAATTCAAAACATCAATACTGGCTGCATCAGTTGTCGAGGAGTACCAGAAATGGGTTGAGTCCCGACAGCCTTTCCTGTTTGGGTCTGAACCAAACGCGAAAGTGATGCAAGTAGCGGCACAGTTTGAAGATCCGACAACCGTAACGGTATTAGATGTCGGTGCCCGAATGGGTCGCCATACCTTGGCTTTAGCCAAACAGGGTTATTCAGTCGATGCGTTAGAGTTGTCCCCAACCTTTGTTGAACGGTTAAAAAATGCCGCCTCAACTGGTTCAGTTAACGTGACCGTTGGTGATATCCTTGATCCACTGGTGAGAATGCCTCTAGCGCATTATCGTTTCGCGATCGGTGTAGAAGTTATTGCTGCTCATTGTCGAGATGTTGAGCAACTGCGATTATTTTTAGTCAAAATGTCTGATGTTCTCTGTTCAGGAGGACTATTACTATTTGCTATTTTTTTATGTCAAGACGATTACGAACCTGATCCGTTAACTCGGCAGATTTCTCAACTTCACTGGACTTCTTTCTTTACGCAACAAGACTTAGCCAGTGCGATGGAAGGATTACCCCTTCAACTCATTTCTAATGAATCCTTTTTAGACTATGAACGCGAACATCAATCACCAGAGACGGAAACCTTAAGCGAGCAATTTTGCAACTGGGCAACAGGGGGGAATATATTAGTTCCTTCAGCGGAAAAATCCGTGGTGGAACTGCGATGGATTCTGGGTCAACGGATTTGAGTCAGGGCGTACTTGCTCCCCTCTCCCCTCATTCCCCCCTTTCAAAGGGGGGCTAGGGGGGATGGAGAGGGGTTGGGGGTGAGGGGGTTTTGGCTTAAGTTGACACCAATGACTGATGTGCGCCCAATTAAATAGCAAAATCTATTCCATGATTTTTGCTGTATCACACCACGACAATTTGCCATTTAGTCCTGATTGTTGCGCTTGAGTATTTCTTGCTCAATATAGTCATCCAAATTGGGGATATATTGCACCGCTTCCGCTTGGAGAACCTGATTGACAATCTCTAGGGGTAACGTTTTTGCCCGTTCCAAGTCTTGATTTAACTGCTCATTTTGAGCATTGAGTGTATCAATTGTTTTACGGAGGAAATCTTGCTGGCGATGAAGGCTGTCTTCCAGCATCTGCTGTCCTAAAACTTGCATAAATTGTTGACTAAATCTGAGCATTTTCATATTCATATCCTGAGTGCTGTTGGGTTCATCTTGAGTGTCGGTGTTACTGTCTTCGGGAATCGGTTGATCGGGAGAGGTTTGAGAGGTATCCTGGTTAGGAGTAGCGTGCAAAGACGTCACGCGATCGCTCATCGCTAAAGCTACCTCTGGAATCACCCAGGAACTGCAAATCGCGGCGGTTAAGGCTAAACTGTAAATTAGACCAGCAGATAGGGGATCAGAGGGAGAAGGAATCGGTGATTGGGGATTCACTTCAGCCAAAGTTTCTTCTGTTGTCCAGCTATTAAAATTCATAGTCGAAGATTGACCTAACAAGACAATTGATAGGGCGGATGAGAATAGAAAAAACTGGGTAATGACTATGCCAATGTGAACAACTAAAGGAGGGGTTATTTTAGGTAAGATTAAACGATTCATGGGAATTAGTTAAACGAAAATGTGCTTTAATTCAAGGAATTGTCGGTTGGGTTGAGCGAAGTCGAAACCCAACGCCGTACAAGACTATTTTGGTTTTAATCGTCAGTCCAACTCATCTGATTTGTGCTTTCGGTTAAGCCAACTCATCCCTAGACCGCCCACTTCAATCGCACCTGCGAAAATAGTCGAAACGAGAGTTTTCGTGGGAACCTTAAAGCCAAAAATATCAAGTTTGTATTTACCAATAACGCCACCACCAGAAATGTCCAAGAGAACTGCTAAAGCGATAAACGATCCCAAAGCCGAGATACACCAGAAGCCCCAAATCCCACTAAATCCTATCCATGTCAGGATTACTTTTAGTCGTTGGTTTGAGTTGTCAATCAAGGGTGTTTTTGTTTCTTGTTCAGGTAAAACCGTGGAAATTTTGTCAGCAGAGTCGTGAGTTGAAGTCATAATTCACTCCATTAGTGAGAACGAGGACAACGGTTAAGTTCAGCGCCCGTAATTTCTGAGAGAGTCAGTTCATGGGCAAAGCGATTGGGGATTAATAAATCACCGGGTTGAGTGCGATTGAGAATTGAGTTCACAGAGGCTGGGAAAGATTTGCCCGGAGTGAACGAATTCTCTAAGAATTGAAACGGAGACGTGATACCTGTGGCGAAGAGAGTGACAGGATAAGCTTGAGTTGTTCCCGCCACCTGAGTTTCAGGATTGACGACAGGTTGCACAGTTAGGGTGAAATGATTAACCGGAAGATTCAGCACCAAAATTTTGCGATCGCCTTTTATAATTCGTAGGTTGGGGGAAAAGTCCAACGTGTTGGCGTCTTGCCAAACGACGACTTGATTTTTGGGCAGAATTGACCATCCACTGTTGTCTCCTATCAGTAGCTGAATGCTCATTTTCTCCGCCGAGGTAGGTAGAATGAGTGTGGTAAAGCCTTCGGTTGCACTCTCCCGACTCACCGGAACCCGGATAGTTTGCAGGTGGCGGTTGAGAGAGAGTTCACTTCCGCCGTGGATAGTGCGACAGACGCCAGCTTGGGGCGGTGGTGGGGTTGGCGGTTGGGAAACAGCCGTGCAGCTTACTAGGCTGACACTACTGAGTACAATGGGTAGACGTTTAAGTTTCATGGGGAAGGAGTACACTGAACTTGTCTATGTCCATTGGACTCTATTGATTCCCATTTCTCTAACCCATCGTTGTTGGTATTTGCCCGAACATTTACCCACCCATGTTGGTTAGCACAAATGACCCTAGATGTTGTATGGTAAAAGATGCCCGATTTAACGAAGCGTTGCCCTGCGTCTAACAATCAACACCATTGCCGTGAATGTCCAGTTGTGGAGGAACAATGGCATTTGCAACGGCTATTAAACGATATGGCATGGGCAAAAGGGGTGCAAGAGTATATAGGGGATGGAGAGATTAGCGATGCAGATATTCAGCAGCTAAAGATTCAACCCCAACCCCTCACACTCAAGGAAGTTTGTTGGTTCTGTCTTTTGCTACAAGGCGTCAGTTCAGAACAAATCGCTGAACGATTTAATATTAGTTACAAAAGTACCGTTAGACCCGCTCTTTCTAAAACCTTATATAAATATGTCAAACGCTTGACAAAGAAGCCAATTAAAGATTGGGCGCAAGTTAGAGTCTATCTGGATTTAGCGACAGAGAACAATCAATCCAAATACCGCAAAGCGATAACATCATCTATTCGCGAGGAACCACTAGAGATTCGTCTGGTTATATCAGGGAATCAGGATATAGATGCCATATTTAATCAACTTAGACAAATTCCAGGTTTAGCTGAATTAATTAAACGATAACCTTATGACTCCTAACAATAATTCTAATCCTAACGAATCCCAGACTGAACTTATTCTTGAGGGAACGTATGCCAACTTTGACCAGATTATGACCTTATTTTTATCGGGAGAGTTAGAAAAATTGCTGGGTGTTCCGGTGCAGGATGTTTATGCCGTCTCTAAGTATCAACCCACCGCCCCTGTATCAATGGGGGTACAGTTACGGCAATGGTTTCAGCAAAATGTGCTGGATAAATGGGAAGCAGAAGCAACACTGATTGGAACATTTCTCGCCCAAGAAATGAATAATACATCCAGTTGGAGTGAGGAATTAGAGGGGGCGCGGGGGGGTTCGAGATCACAAGTGATTCGTCGCTATATGGAATTACTGGATAATCCCGATAAACAGGTGAGTTTTCAAGCCGCGTTGGAATTAGGGGAAACAGGAAATCCTCATCCAGCGATTATTCAGGCATTAGTCAAAGGATTGCAAACCTGTCACCATGAGGAAACCTCTTGGCAAATTGCGTTAAGTTTAGGAGAACTTGCACCCAACCATCCGCAAGCCGCATTTGCCCAACATAAAACCATAGAATTAGCTGAACAAGCGGTGGAATTATTGGTGGGAGTGAAGCGGAATTCAGAACAACAGATTGATGTGTTGTTGCAGGTTTATTCAACCGAGTTAGAGGATACATTACCGGAAGGATTAGAGTTAACCGTATTGGATGAAGCGGGGCAAGTTTGGCGAAAAACGACAGCACAACCGGGGGATTATTATAATCAGGTAGGGTTAACCACTCCCTTGGGGAAAGGGTTTACTGTTGAATTGGAATTAGGGGATGTTCGGGTGAGGGAAAATTTTATGGTTTGAAGTTCGTAGTTGTTCGTAGTTGCGCTTTAGCGCCATAAACGCTTAAATTCCCTGGAAATAAAGGTTACATTATGTCCGACAACTTAAGCTGTTTAGCATTTAAACCTTAGTATCAATAATGACGAAATCCTGGTAGTGCGAGCATCTTGCTCGCTACTTAGTTACAGTTGGGTTCAACAGGAACGATATAATCATTTTTACCCTGATTAAATGGTTGAAAAATTATGACTCTAAGATTTATTAGCCCCAAAACTGACTTTGCTTTCAAAAAAATATTTGGGTCAAACGACAGCAAAGATATCTTGATTAGCTTTTTAAACGCCTTGATTTATGACGCCAATCCTGTAATTCAGGATTTAGAAATCATTGACCCTTATAATCCCAGAGATGTCGTTGATCTCAAAGATAGCTATCTAGATGTAAAAGCCTTACTAGATAATGGCTCAACCGTATTAATTGAAATGCAGGTACTCAACGTGGCGTGCTTTGAGAAGCGTGTCATTTATAACCTAACCAAAACTTATGCGAATCAACTCAAATATGGGGAAGGATACTCTTATCTTAAACCCGCTATTGCCTTAACCATTACCGATTTTCTCATGTTTAACCAAACTCAACGGTTCCTGACACGCTTTGGCTTAAAGGAAACACAGGAGTTGTTTGATTATCCTGATCCGGAAATCGAGTTAATCTTTGTGGAATTACCCAAATTCACGAAAACCCTGGATGAATTAGACAGTTTAACAGATAAATGGATTTACTTTATTAAAGAAGCTCCCAGCTTGGAAGTCATTCCACCCACATTTAGTCAACTTCCGGCACTGGATAAAGCCATGAATATCGCGAATCAAGCGAATTTAAGTGTAGAGGAATTGGAAAAATTGCGTAAACAAGAAATGTTTCTCGAAGACCAACGGGGATTTATTATTCAGGCAGAGCAGGATGGATTAGCTAAAGGCTTGGAGCAAGGGTTAGAACGAGGATTAGAGCAAGGATTAGAGCAAGGATTAGAGCGAGGATTAGAGCGAGGGCGTCGAGAGGAAGGAATCCGATGGACATTACGTTTACTGGAGCGGCAGTTTGGCTTAATTGCTCCAGAAATTATTAACCAGATTCAAAACTTATCCTTTGAACAAGTAGAACATCTAGGAAATGATGTTTTAGGGTTCAATAGTTTAGAAGACTTATCGAACTGGCTACAAGAAAATGGAATGAACAGGTAATACTAAGTTGCGTTATATCCTGTAATCTTGCTGGCTACTAACACCCAATTTAACAAGCTGGTTTCGTAGAATCATGGTGCGTTACGCTTCGCTAACGCACCCTACATTTATACAATTTATACAATTTATACAATTTATACAAATTCAAGAGGATAATTTAGCCAATTGTACAAAATGCTGCCCAGTAAAAGGGAGAAGCAAAGGGCTTCCTATTATCATCAATTTTATTTAAGAACTTATTCAACTTAATTCTAGAAGAACTCTTCAACGGTAATCGCTTAATCATCGGTTTCAGTTCTCGCTTCGTCGCATTTTTTAGCCAATATTGCGCTTGACGGAGGGCGCGAGATACATCATCTGGATTCTCCTGTAAGGTTTCATGGAACTTCAGCATCAGAAACGTGGTGGATAAATCATTCACATTCCAGAGACTCCCGACAATATGAGTCACACCCGCCGCCAGAAAACCACTGGCAAGTCCGACAAATTCATCAATTAATCCCGATTGACTGGTTAATCCGGTTTCGCAAGCGGAGAGACAGACTAAATGACAGTGACTTAAATCTGCTGCAAAGATATCCTTTAATATAAATTCCTCATCATTGGCTAATTTCAAGTGGGATTGATGGGGGTGTTCCAGATTATGTTCCCCATGACCTGAGAAGTGGAAAATATTGATAGGCTGGGAGAAAGCTTGCTGAATAGCGGATAGGGTGGCGCGTGATTTAGGTAAGCGGTGAGGTTGGGGGTAAAGTTGACAAATGGCGGCTGATTCGAGGGAGGCATATTTGAGATCACCCAGAGGATTTTCGACACTCAGGAGGGAGAAGGATAGGGGTTGAGTTCGCTGGGTGGCTTTTCGCTGTTGATTATCGAGTCCGACTTTGATACTGGGGAGATAGGTAATCGTAAATTTATCGGGAAATAAGGCATGAATCGGTAACAGGTGCAAGTCTCGGTGGGGAACTAAAATTAAATGGGTGACGGAGGGACAATGCTGCTTGAGGTACTGTACAATTCCTGGAATATTCAGCAGTTCCTTTAGGCGGTTTAAGGATTTAGGCATAGTTTTTATCCAGCGCTTCTCCTCGTCTGAGGGAATACAGGGTTGAGGATTTCCCCCATCTCTGGAATTAGCTTGGTTGCGCCGTTGGTCAAATTGGCGATAAGCTTGATAATCCTGTTTCCAGGTTTTCAGCCAGTCTTCAAATTTGAGCAGTTGTTGAAAGGATGGGGGCGGGGATTGGGGATGGTTATCGTCAGTGGCTAAATTCCTGGGTTTGAGAACCTGAAGCGGCTGTTCGTGTCCCAGGATAAATGTGGTAATCGCCGCCGGACTAATGTGCCAGTAAATAATCGCGGTATGGGGATTTAATAGATGTTGCATTTGCTCATAACTGGGACTTTCTTCAGTAGATTTATAAGTACCGTAGCGCAGCCAGCGCAGGCAGAGATTTTTGCGTTCTTCGGCTAATTCCAGGGCTTTTATCGGGTGAGTGGGTTCGGGAGAGTGGGCGAGTTCATCAACCCGCAATTGCACCAAGCTGGCAAATTTGCGGGATAGTCGGATTTTATCGGCGTCTAAGGACATTTCTTGCAGTAAACGTCCAAGTAAGTCGGTGGCTTCTGCGAGTAATACCTGCACGTCTTGGGTTTGATTTAAGGCGCGATAGACTTGAATGAGGTCTTGTAAAACTTCTAGACGCTGTAATCGTAAATGCGGTGCGGTGAGGAATTTTAGGGCTTGTTGATAGCTGTTTCTGGCATCGAACCAGTCAGGCATATATTGTGTATGTTCTTTGCCATGTTGATATTGGGCTTTGCCTTTCTGCCAATGTAAATAGCCACACCCTTCGTTATATGCGGGGTTGTCGGGTTGAAGAGCTTGTAATCCGTTATTATAGTTTTGGATTCTTGCTTCATAACCGTCTAGGTAAGAGACAGCTAAGGCTCGATTCGCCCAAGCCATCCAATCTTGATTATTAGTTAGCTGTAAGGCATGATCATAAGCATCAATAGCTTCTTGATATTGACTGAGCATATAGAAAACGCTTCCCTGTCCATACCAAGCAAAATAATAATTTGGTTGTATTTTCGTGGCTTTTTTATGACATCTTAAAGCTTGTTTATATTTTTTTAGGCTATAAAAAATATTGCCTTTTTTATTCCAAGCTGAAGAATCGCTTGATCGTAGAGCAACAGCTCTGTTATAACTATATAGCGCTTCTCTATAGCGTTCTAAGGCACTGAGAGTATCACCTATTCGCAGCCAATCATCATAGGATTCTGGTTGAACTTCTAATATTTTTTGTTGCAATTGCAACGCTTCATGATAGCGTCTTAACTTATAAAGAGCAAAAGCTTTTTTCCGCCATGTAGCATAATATCCTTTGCCTTGTAAATTCAATGCATAATTATAGCAATACAGTGATTTTTCATACTGCAGTAACTCTGAAAATACATCACCCTTAGTTATCCAATCGTCATAGTTTTGAGGTTGTAACTGTAGTGCCTGTTTGTAGCTAGATTGTGCTTCTTTATAGCGTCTTAAAACTTTGAGGACTCTACCTTTAGCATCCCATGAGATAGAATATTCAGGTTTAATAATCAGTGCTTTTTCATAGCACGCCAAGGCTGCCTCATAGCATCCGCAGTCTTTTAATAGATTGCCCTTGTTATGCCAGATAATATATGCATCTGGCTTTATTCCTAGTGCCTTTTCGTAGCACAGTAATGCTTTTTCAGAATCTCCTAATTCTTTGAGAACATTTCCTTTACCATGCCAGGGATCGGAGTCATTAGGATTAATTTCTATAGCTTTTTCATAGCTAGCTAGGGCTTCTTTACAGCGACCTAAGCCATGGAGTACAATTCCATAATTATTCCAGGCATTGTAGTTATCTGGTTGTTTGGCTATTGCTTGCTCCAAGTAAACTAATCCTTCTTCGTAGCGCCCTAATGCATTGAGAACTAAACCCTTACCATTCCATGCACATGCAGTAGAGTCGTTAGGGTCAATCCTTAAAGCTTGTCCGTAGCAATCCAAGGCTTCTTCATACCGCCCTAAATACCATAAACAATTGCCTTTGTAACACCAAGCTTGAGGGGAGTCAGGTTGAATCTCCAACGCCCTGTCAAAGCTAGCTAATGCTGCTTCGTAATTCCCCGCCTCATATTCCTGAATACCTCTGTCATACCATTGTTGTGCTGTCTCCATCGCCCACCTCACCCTGCTATAACAAGCCTCACACTAACTCTCCATTGTAGAAAAGCCCAAGAGTTCGTGCGCTTTCCTGGGAAAAATTTTAACCTTTCCCTCAAAAGGTGAACCCGGTTAATCGAGGATAGTCTCAGCCCTTCTCCAATCCACCTCACCCAGCGACAGCAAGCCTTACACTAACTCTCTATTATAGAAAAGCTCAAGAGTGCGATCTGTCGTAAGGGAACCTTAGCCCTAGATTCCGTTGGGTTGAGCGAAGTCGTTGGGTTGAGCGAAGTCGAAACCCAACCTACTGGCGTGGCGCAGCTTAATTAGTTGATTAGAATTGTAGGGGCGCACCGACGTGCATTCGTATCAACTTAAGACTTTGTATGACTAGCGCTCAAAGCTTAGATCCCCCTAAATCCCCCTTAAAAAGGGGGACTTTGATTAATTTCTGGTTCCCCCCTTTTGAAGGGGGGCTAGGGGGGATCTCTGATTAAGTAAGGGTTTCAAGCCTTAAGTTGACACCAATGACCGACGTGCGCCCATCACATCGTCAAATCTCTCCCACAATTTTAATTGAACAGTATTTAGGATAACCTGTGTAATCAACTGACAATAAACGATGAACCCTGAACAATCAACCATCAACAATCAACCCCCTAACATCCGAGAAGAACATATCCACCAGCTACAACGCCAGTTTTTGACTCGTGGTCAACTCAAACTCCCCTGCGTACCCGCGCTGCGAAACTATTACCTGCATCAAATAGAAGCACTGCTGCAAACCATTAACCAAACATTAGGTGAAGAAGCCGCCAGTCGCTTA
The DNA here is from genome assembly GCF_040218245.1 of Coleofasciculus sp. E1-EBD-02. Classification (NCBI taxonomy): domain Bacteria; kingdom Bacillati; phylum Cyanobacteriota; class Cyanophyceae; order Coleofasciculales; family Coleofasciculaceae; genus Coleofasciculus; species Coleofasciculus sp. E1-EBD-02. The sequence continues at coordinate 53,476 of NZ_JAVJQN010000116.1, forward strand.
TCTCACAACCTAACACTGAAACTGGAAGAAGGATTTGAACAATCGCCTCTTTCCCTATTAGTGATTCAATACGACCTAACTGCACCCCCTGAACAACGCTTCAAGTTTAACTTTTCCCTACAGAGTGAATCTGTTGCGGATACCTATCAACAATGGGTAAATGAACTAGAACCGCCTCTATTTGGGTCACATCCCGATGCGAAACTGATGGAAATTGCAGCACAATTGGGAGAACCTGCTCACGTTCCAGTGTTAGATATTGGTGCGGCGGCGGGTCGCAATACTCTCCCTTTAGCGAAACTTGGTCATCCGGTTGATGCGGTTGAGTTAGCGCCAGTGTTTGCGAATCAATTACAAACTATTGTCCAAGGATCGAATTTACCCGTCAGAGTAATTCTCGGTGATATTTTCAGTCGCGAAATCAGGTTGCGACCCGCCTATTATCGATTAGTGGTTCTGGCTGAAGTTGTGGCGTCTCATATTCGGGATGGGGAACAACTGCGATTATTATTAGCCAAAATTTGCGATGTTCTTTGTTCGGGAGGACTGTTACTGTTTAGTATGTTTCTCACGGTTGACGACTATGAACCTGATCCCGTCACCCAACAAGTATCCCAAGCGAAATGGTCTTGTCTGTTTACCCGCCAAGAATTAGCCAAAGCGATGGAACGATTGCCGATAGAATTAGTGTCCGATGAGTCTGTGTTAGAGTACGAACGCGAACATTTACCAGAAATAGCGTGGCCCCCCACCAGTTGGTTTATTAATTGGTGTTTGGGGTATAATGTGTTTCCTTTAAAACAGGGAAGACCACCGTTAGAGTTGCGTTGGATTCTCTGTAGACGATTATAGTGATTAAGTAGGTGGACACAATTAAAGTTAGTGGTGGAGATTAGGGAACAGGGAACAGGGAACAGGGAACAGGAATAAGGGTTTGAGACTTGTTTACATAACTTAATCTAGTTAAGTTTATTTCCACCAACCTACTTAGTCATTGGTTATTCGTCAAGAAACAGTAAATTTACATTCAATACTTATTAAGCAATGAAAAATCTCTGAAGCCAAAATTGACCACAAAAGCAACATTCAAATTTTCCATCGATTTAACCAGAGAGGGGATATCTCCCATCGGTTTTGATTCGTAGTGATTGAATAAAATAGCCATGCGTTTTTCCAGGTCAGGGCGAATTTCGGATGGAGACAGCAAAACCAGTTTAAGCAGTAAAACTGTCATTTGTAGCGAACCCAGATTAACCACTAAATCATCAAACCAATAATGTTCCGGTTTTTCTGAACTTTCGACGATGAGTAAATTAAACAACTGGCTGCATGTTTTCTTGATCAGAAACTTGTCCAGTTTATTCTGATTATATTCAGTTAGCGTATTAGCCAGGTGTTTATTTAACAATCCATAAAAGTAATGTTGTCCATAGCTCGGATCAATTGATGCAATGATATACTGATACAAGTTGTCTTTAAAGAGAGAATACGACGGCGTTTTCAATGTGCGGTGTAGAAAATTTTGTGCCTCACAGTAGGCATAGGAATTCTTGGCTTTTCCGCCAAACTGCCGCAATGCCAGATGCAATTCTTCATCATCCAATAGGGTAGGATTTTTTACCAACGGCTTCCTCATTCTAGTAGGGGATACGCTTCCCTTGACTATATAGGTTGCATACTGCCACAGTTCATCTTCCAACTGTTGCTGTTTTTCCGCTTGCAGTTTCTGGATGGTTTGCTGAGCTTCCTCGGAACAGTCTTGACTCAATAGACAATAGGAAAATAAGAATGGATATCGCCCAATTAACTCAGCTAATTTCTTCCGTTCCCATTTAGAAGACTTTTCTGTAGATGTTGGCTCATCTACCACTACCCTGAGACGTTCTAAGGCTCGATATTCTTCTGAATTGATAAAGGTTTGTACGAGTTGTCGCAAACGGCTAGTGGTGGGCTGGTGGCTAATTTGGAACAAATCCAGCAACTTGTTGATCGCTACATGTTCTTTCGGCGTCATTTGCCAACGGTTCACCAGAATGTGACAGCAGCGATAAATGATATATTTAAACTCTTGATCCGCTCGTCTAGAGGCGGTAATTCTGTAGAGTATATCTAAAATTTTTTGGTCTGAATAGTCGATTCCATGGATAAACAACTGATGGAAACGCTCAATCATTTGCTCCGGAGATTCCCGTTGTAAGCAATCTATTAAGTGTTTGTAGAGACGTTCGGCTAGGGTGTCTAAGTCAAGCTCTCCCTCGTGATTTCGTTTCGCGAAGGAAACAGGTTGAGGTAGACTAGGAAGAATCTGCTGCACCCACTGTTCACTAAAGACAGACTTGTAAATCGGGTTATAAACTTGTAGTTGACTATTCTGCTTGACCACTAATCCAGTCAACCGCAATTCCATTTGGGGACGACTGTCATTCGCCGTAATTTGTCCATCTTGTAAAATTTGCTGGTAGATATAAATAATTTCCGGATGACGCTGCCCACATTTGAGCAAGCGATTGCGGATTGTTCTTAAATGTTCGGGTTCATCAAAGGCTTCCCAATTTTCAATGACTTGGGTTTGAATTAGGTGTTCAATCCAAGCTGAGACTTTAGCTTTACCATTTAGTCCCAGAAAAATTTTTTTGAATGGATTAGCTTGCCAGGTTTCCTTAGTTTTAGGAGAATGTCTTTGTTTCTCAATAGAGTGACTGACTAATTTACACAGTTTTTGGGTGAGAAACGGTTGACCCCCTGTCCAGGCTAAAATTTCTTGGAGAATTACATCGGGATGACTAACTTTCCCGGCAAATCCCTCGGCTAAGGGTTGAATATCTTTGAGCTGAAACCCCGAAAGTTCAATTGCCTGACCAATATTGAATGGGGTGCAGTATTTATCTTGAATCAGATTAGATGGTGTAGCGACGCCAAGCAGAGCAAAGGTGAGGCGTTGATAGTTAGGATTCGTGGCTCGCTGATTGTAGCATGATTTGATCGCGGCGAAAAAGTCATCCACCGGAAATTTTAAGCGGAGAACGTTATCGATTTCATCGAAAAATATGACTAAGTTTTGCGGGATTGCTTGAAGTAATACCTCATCAAAAAATGTGCCAAACCGTTGTACAATAGAGAGATGTTTGCGCGTAGACCACCAAGTTTCTAGTTCACTGGCATCCATGAGATCAAAGCTGCCAGCCAAGGTGTAGACAATACCCGCGTACCACTGTTCTAGGGTAATATTTTGGCATCCGATCGCGGTCAGATCAACCGCAGCGCAGGCAATCCCCACCTGCTTCAGGCGCTGCATCGTGCGAACCCGCAAGCTAGACTTCCCCATCTGGCGGGAGTTGAGAACATAACAGAACTCTCCAGCTTTCAGCGCTTCGTAGAGTTGATTGTCAGCTTGTCGAACCACGTAGGTAGGAGCATCAATGGGTAGACACCCCCCAACTTGATACTCGTAGGCTGAGTTTTGCACGGCAATCATGGGATGCACCTGAGGTTTAGGTAAAAATACGGGATTTCCCTCTGACAGGATTGTATCCTAGATTGTTATATTTCCCAGAACTGAGAGCCTTATGCACAAAATGCCAGCGCCTGTTTCAACCGCCCGCCATTCACGGAATTAACATCGTTCGGCTGTAAATCCATGATCAACGTGATACATTAGCTTCATCGAATCTTCATCAAACCAGCAGGATTTTGGCGTTATTGTGAAGATTTCATGAAGATAGGTAAGGGTTTGAGGTAGGGTGCGTTAGCGATAGCGTAACGCACCAACCCAACTAAAATGGTGGATTAGATTTGACCATTGAATCGGGCGCACGCCATGCGCCCCTACGGTTTCGGGGCTAATGGTTAATTCATCAAATAAGGTGTGCCACGCCACTACTGGACTGAAACAGCTAAAATTGTGGAATAGATTTGACGTTTAAACCGGGCGCACGCCATGCGCCCCTACAATGCTAATCCACCAATTAAGGTGTGCCACGTCACTACCCTGATTAACCCCACCCTAACCCTCCCCTTACTTATCAAGGGGAGGGAATCGGAAGGAAGGAGGTAACATTTCTCCCCAAAGCACCGGGGGATTAAGGAGGGTTACGATTAAAGGGAAATCATAAATTTATAATTCTGACGCTTTGTGACTAAAGAGTCGGAAATATAGGCTGACAAAGAACTCCTTAATCGGAAATGCCAAAAACGTTAGCGGATTAATCGTAACGATAATATTCCGGACATCTCGCACCGCTAAATTAACAATTTGTTTTGCCACCCAATCGGCAGACATAACACCAATGGGATTCAAATTACTCTTAAACGGTCCTAAAATCAGTTTGCGGATTACACAAGGCGCATCGAGACGGCGTAATGTGACTAAATCCCCTAATGCCCGTTTGCTTAATTCATACAGAGGACTGACGGCGGGACTAACTTCGGCTTCGGAGGTATTGATCCAGACTTCCTTGCGGGCAATATCTTGATTGGTGCGAACCGTCTGCAAAAATAATTCTAATAACCGCCAACTAGAGAATGTATTCACATCATAAGATTTGGCGATCGCGTCAGCGGTTCTCTCTCCATGGACGTTAATCCCGTGATTGAGGATCAGAATATCAACTGATTCTAACTCAGCCGCAATCTCAGATTCCTGTCCCACTTGCCAGGTAATCGTTTTCACGGATAACGGTTCATCGGCTGCGGTTAAAATAATTGGGTCTGATTTCGAGGTTAACCCGATAACTTTAGCCCCGCGCTGGTGCAACTGATACAATAGCGATCGCCCCAATGTGCCAGACGCCCCAGTAACGGCTACCGTTTTACCTTTTAGGGATAGCGCAGTACCCATAAGTTTATCGACGAAGGTCAATGTGCCACAATAATACGCCTTTTGGTTATCAAAGTGATGTCGCCAATGATAAGGGCGATTCACCGTCCAGTTTGAGGGGGGACTAAAGAATTGTCCCGGACGATGGGTTAAGTCGGTTAATTCATCGGCACCAGAGAGTCCACTCCCCCGCGCGATCGCACTTCCTAAAAAGCTTAAGGTATAAACAACACCCGCCAACGCCGCCCAATGGGGTTCACTCCAGATATAGGCGACTCCCCACAATCCCAGGCTAAACAGCAACATCACCAGGGATTCGGGTAAATCATTGTACCAATGGGCTTGGCGATAAATTTGCTCACTAGCCGGGGTTAAATCCGGTTTGAATACCCGATGATGCCAAACATGCAACCGATATAACGGTGTCCAATGATGGGACAAGACGTGATAGAAGTCGCGGATTAGTTCCACCCACAGGACAGAACCTAGTCCCCATGCTGCTGTACTCAGAAACGATATCACCATACAAACCCTATATCCTCAGCCATGCAGAACGAGCAAACGTTAAAATACTAGAGTATTCTCCTCAAAGTATAAAAAAATTAACGATTTAAGTTACAATTAGATACAATTTGCGTGGGTGGAGAAATCAAGGAGCGTATGCCAGAGAACTCCTGGACAGAGAATAATCATAGCAGTGAGCTTGATCCCCTTAGCTCTCTGCTGTCTGAGTGGTCTGAAGATGATTTTGAGAGCGACTTTTTCTTTCAGGGACTCGAAGGGCGACGACGCAAAGCGGCGTTGGCGCTGACCCTGATTTGGGGAGGGACGATCACTCTGCATCTGCTGTCCTGGGGGTATTGGTTAGTCGTTGGTTTAACCGCACTGTTGGGTATTCAGGCGATACGGGTATTAGTAGCGCGACCGATCAGAGTGCCGAAACCGTTACAGGGGGAGAATCCGGCGGATTTTCCGTTTGTGTCCTTGTTGGTGGCGGCTAAGAATGAAGAGGCGGTAATTCAGAACTTGGTGAGGATGCTGTGTAATTTAGATTACCCCAAGGAACGCTGCGAACTTTGGGTAATTAATGATCACAGTACGGATAAAACCCCAATCCTTTTAGAGCAACTGGCGGCAGAATACGATCAGTTAAATGTATTTCATCGTGATGCCAACGCCACAGGCGGTAAATCTGGGGCGTTGAATCATGTATTACCCTTGATCAAAGGGGAGGTGATTGGTGTCTTTGATGCCGATGCCCATATCACTCAAGATCTGCTGCGGCGAGTGCTACCCATCTTTAACCAGTCAAGAGTCGGGGCGGTACAAGTGCGAAAAGCGATCGCGAATGCGCCGCTGAATTTCTGGACAAAAGGACAGATGGCAGAAATGGCACTGGATAGCTATTTCCAAAACCAACGGACTGCCATTGGTGGGATTGGTGAACTCCGGGGAAATGGTCAGTTTGTCCGCCGTTCGGCGTTAGAACGCTGTGGCGGCTGGAATGAGCAAACGATTACCGATGACCTGGATTTAACCATACGCCTGCATTTGGATCGATGGGATATTCGTTTCCTAGAATTCCCAGGGGTGGATGAGGAAGGTGTGACTAGCGCCCTATCCCTCTGGCATCAGCGGAGTCGTTGGGCAGAAGGGGGATATCAGCGTTATTTGGACTACTGGCGTCTGATTGCTAGTAATCGTTTGGGTCTGAGCAAAACTATCGATTTATTCTCATTTTTAATTATTCAGTACCTATTGCCAACGGCGGCTATACCGGATTGTTTAATGGCGCTGCTTCGTAGTCGTTTACCTCTGTATAGTCCGATTACTGGATTAACTCTTGCTTTGTCTTTCATTGCCATGTTTACGGGATTGCGTCGGATTCAACGGGATCAACCCTTGACAATTGGCACTCTATTTCTCCATGTCTTGCAAACTCTGCGCGGTGTTCTTTATATGATGCATTGGATGCTTGTCATGTCAGCTACAACCGCTCGTATGTCCGTGCGTCCCAAGCGATTGAAATGGGTGAAAACTGTGCATCAGGGGACAGGGAAGGAAAGTTTTGAGTTTTGATCAATCCTTCGGCTTCGCTCAGAGTCAAAATAATCGGATCAGCTAATGTAGGGTGTACAGACAGATCCCCGACTTCTTGAAGAAGTCGGGGATCTTGCTTGAGGCTGCGATCGCCTAAACTTGAAGAAATTTTTAATCTGTTATTATATCGGGATTCATCGACACCTTCCCCGCGAACAATTGCGCCGACAAATGGGAATCAATCAAACCATACTTCCCCTGCTAAACCCCAAGATTCCCTGGCGGCTACAAGTGAGATATCCGGAGCAGTTTCTCAGATAATGACTCCAGCCAAAACACTTACGGAGACGGAGCTTGAAGCCTTAGTTGCGGCGATGCGGGGTGCAGATGGGGTGGAAATAAAAGACCGTCGTTATCGGGGAAATGTTTATCCGCACTGTTTCATTGGTGCAGAAGCCGTGGAATGGTTAGCGCAACGGATTCAGGGGTCTCGACAAGAGGCGATTTGTATTGGACAAATGCTGATTGATAGCGGGATTATTCATCATGTTCTTGATGATTATCCGTTTCAAGATGATTATTCGTTTTACCGATTTTATCGGGATGATTTTTGAGACAGGGGATTGACTGCGTAGTTCGGCTGGCACAGAATGATAGGGCGTGTAAGCGATCGTTGTTTAACCCCTAGTTGAATAACAAATGAATTTATTGCTGGCTGGGAATCTTTGCCTTACCGTGTTGATCAATCTTCATCTAAACTCCAGTAACTACAATCAACTTTCTCTTCAGGCTCAGGTGACGAGTTTAATTCTGCGCGAAACTTATCACTATAATTTGCTTCTTGCCAATTACAAGTAACCTTAACTTGAGCCGGAGTTAGGTCGGCTTCCGTGAGGTCGGCTCCTTGGAGGTTGGCTCCTTGGAGGTCGGCGTACTGGAGGTCGGCTCCACTGAGGTTAGCTCCACTGAGCTCGGCATAACTGAGGTAGGTATAACTGAGGTCGGTTCCACTGAGCTCGGCTCTATGGAATTTGGCTCCATGGAATTCGGCTCTATGGAATTCGGCTCCACTGAGGTCGGCTCCACTAAGGTTGGCATAACTGAGGTCAGCTCTATAGAATTCGGCTCCACTGAGGTCGGCTCCACTAAGGTTGGCATAACTGAGGTCAGCTCTAGTGAGCCCAGCTCCACTGAGGTTGGCATAACTGAGGTCGATTCCACTGAGGTTATTTCTATGGAGGTCTGCTTCTCGGAGGTCGGCTCTTTGAAGCAAATCACCATTTAAAGGACCTAGAAGCAAATCACCTTTTAAAGGACTTTGAGGCAAATCACCTTTGAAAGGACCACGAAGCAAAGCTAATTTTTTAACAGCCTCAATTCTTTCTTGTCTTGCTTGACTGGACTCCAAACCTTGGGTATTAATAAGGACTTTCCGGTATCTTTGGATTGTTATCTCTCTATAAATTCTATTACCAGTCCACCCCGTCCCGATCAAAGGGATAATCATAAAACCAACGATAATTTTGACTCGATTAATCTGTTTCCGTCTAACACTCGTCCCAATAAACTCCTTGGCAAAATTTGATAAAGGAAAGTTTTCTACCTGTTCCTTCTGAAACTCCCTAGCCTCTCTCAACCGCTTTCCCTGCAACAAATAATCCTTAGCCTTACCTCGACTTCGCCACTCTTCAGCCGCCGCTTCTATTTTCCGCTTTTCTCGCAGATTATCCCGACTCTCATTTAACCACTGTCGCAATAATATCCAATGGCGAATCAGCGCTTCATGTGCGACATCTACCACAACAGAATTGGGATTGAGAATTTTAGATATTTGATTAAGAGTTGATACCTCTTGTGTAACAATTAAACGAACATCCGCCAAACGCTGCACTACCCGATCAATCAACGCTTCAGAATGACGTGATGTCACTAAATCCGCTTTCAACACCCGCCTACGAGTATCTTCTGTTCCCTCTCCCAATTGCGTCAGCGACAGGAAAATATGCTTGGCTACTCCTTTCTCCTGCGCTGAGAACTCCTCGTAAACCTCCGTCGCCCGTTTCTGTAGCGTTCCCATTACCCCACCTAGCTGGGAATAAGTTGCCAAGCTTAAGCCATGATTGTTTCGCTTGTTCCACAACTCCATCAACGTGTATTGCAACAGGGGTAAACTTCCAGGGGAACTCTTCACATCAACAATCATTTGGTCTACCAATTCCGGTTCAACCGCCAATTCCACTCGTTTAGCTGGTTGAACAATTGCCTGTTTTAATTCTTCCGGTTTCATCGGTGTTACTGTTACGATGTTGTGCTGAATCTGTTCCCCCAATCCGCTATAGTTTCGTTCAACACATTTCCCGAAAAAATCAGCACGCATGGCTAGGATAATGCACAGATTTAACCCACTCTCTTTAACGGATGAAGCGGAGGTTACACCCAATAAACACTTAAAAAATAACTCTCGTTCTTCATCATCCTGACAGAGGGTAAATGCTTCCTCAAACTGATCAATCACCAACACCACGCGAGGAGCAGTAGACGCTTGCACTAATCGCCGTAACCCTGCTGCACCTTCAGCTAATAACTCCTCTCCTTGCTTTAACTGTGCGGCTCTTTCAATTCCTGATGCTTCCGTTGAAAGAAACGCCAGGGCTAAATTCTGCAAAGGATGTTCACCGGGGGTTAAAATTCGTACCTCCCACTGTTCACTCCCCGACAAACGACGTCCCAATTTAAGCTGATGCAGTAATCCCGCCCGCAGCACTGATGACTTCCCGCTTCCTGATGCTCCTAAAATGGCTAAAAAATTCCCTTGTCGTACCTTATCTAACAACTCATCCGTGAGTGCAGTACGCCCATAAAAGTATTTTGGGTCTTCCTGATTACAATCAAAATAGGCTAATCCTTTGTAAGGACAAATCGCTGGTTGGGGTACTTCAATAGACTCTGATACGGCTACTGACAAGCGACGGGTTAGGTTAATCGGTTCCCCAGAATTGGCAAAAATCGGACGTTGGGGAAAGGGACAATCAAGTTGATTGAGGAAATCTACTAAGGTGTAATTACTCACCCACCGCTCTGATTGGGGTTCCAGCGCCTCTAGTAACGCCGCCGTGAACGCACTATGACTCCCATCAATTCCCTCATACGCCACCTCGAACTCTCGTGATGCGGCAATAAAACAGCGATCGCGTCCTTTCCCTCGCTCCCCTGGATCAGCTTCAGCAAAATTGAGAACCTCCCCACTGTAACAGCAATCCAGGATAATAATTTGCTGGCGCACCTCACTTGCAAGCAGCAACCGACGTAACCACTGGAGAGATAATCCCCAGTTTCCCACCTCCGGATTCACATCACTGCTAGCTAAAAAGCCGTCCTGAATCCCCCGATTTTTCCGCAGTCCATGCCCAGAAAAGTATAATATCGCAGTATCAGGGACAGACCGACCCTCTGGCATAAACAATTGTGCGATCGCGTCTTCTAGCTGACTCAGTGTTACCTTAGTTTTCTGACCCACGCGAATCCGGTTATTCTGCTTATCCTTAACCCCTGGGAGTCGCGTTACTTTAAACTCACCATATTGTTCCAATCGTTGAGCGATCGCTTCAGCATCTCCCCCTGGTGCTTGCAGGGGATTAAATCGCTCATACTTATTTATGCCAACAACCAAGGCATCCCGACTCATCGCCAACAATCGTTATCCGTGTTATTTCCTAATCATGACAAACTTTCGGCTCATCGTCCCGAACGGCTGTCGCCCTCGAAAGTATGATAAACAATAACCAGTGCCACCCCATCAAATTATCATGCCTCAGCTCATCCCCATTCAGCTCGACGATCAAACCATCATCTATATTGAAGCCACGGAAGACGTAGACGTTCCAGACATCACCACAGACGAAGAGGAAGAAGGAGAAGGAGAAGATGCCCCAGTTTCCAAAAACGCTCAAGTCGTCAAAGATCAAAGGCAAATGGTGCAGAATTTCCGAGCGATTCAAGGCACAATTCGAGCGTACACAATCTACACCTTAAGTGCCTTTAAAAAAATGGCGATCGCGAATGTCAACAAAGTCACCCTAGAATTTGGTATCGAACTGGGTGGTGAAGCTGGCGTCCCGTATGTCACCAAAGGAACGGCTAAAAGCAACCTAAAGATTACCGTCGAATGTTCATTTCCGGACTCAACTGAACAGGACGCTAACATCAAATAAGTGTAACTTGCAGATGACGGTTGGAAGACAAACCCAATCAGATAAATCCGCTTCAAATTAAGCTAGAAACCCCTCACCCCCAGCCCCTCTCCCACTCTGGGGAGAGGGGAGCAAGAAAGGCGTTACGTTGCAGGCGTAGTCACCTAAATTTTTCATCATTAATTGTTCCAATTCCCCTTCTCCCTTGAAGGGAGAAAGGGTTAGGGGATGAGGGTGAAACGCTCCCCCTGTGTTTGTTTCGAGGGTGTTGAATAACATGCGTCAAGCCAACCGACAAAATCCGCGTCAGAAAAACTTTTTACACGGCTACATCGATGAATAAACCTGCTGTGCCATTTCCCGCAATAATCGCTGATTATTTTGATAGACTTCCAGATACAAATTCGCCGAGTTACCTTCATCCACTTGCAAACGATAAACCGTATCGCCACGACGGAAGGAATTCTCTGGATCATTCTGCCTATGTTTCACAGTAATCGCATCTCCTGTTCGCTTCGATTGTCCCAAATAATATTGACCCGACTCACCCGCACAGATAGCAAAACGATAGTTGTCCGTTTCCCCAGCCGTCCTTAAGCTAGTTTCTTGGGGACATTGGTTATATAATCCCCTCTGTTCTAACTCAGCTAGCCGATAATAGGCTGTGTCTCCAGGGTTTCTAATATAACCCGTTTGTTGGAGAAATTTGCGTAAATCCTTAAAGAATGATTCTCTGTCATTTCCTTGATAAGCTTGACGAACACGTTGCCAGCCATCTTCGCTTTGACCAAGCATATACTTATCCGCTAAATAAGCGGCTAATGCTCCTCTAGCCACACCAGGATAATCAGTTTCTGTATAACGCTGCCAGAGTTGATAGGCATCATTGTAGATCAGTTGCGGATAGCTGCGCGTTACATCTACCATCTTGCCATTGCGATACTGCCAAATTTGCAAGGGATAGGATGAACCAGCATAAGACGTAAAAGCGTAGGCAAAGCTATCATCCCGCGTCAAAAATTCAAGAATGTTATCTTGATTTAAGTCCTTAAATTCATAACCCGCATTCCCCCAAAACTGTTCGGTTAGAGTATAGGCATCTTGAGCCGCATCGTAGCGATAAATCATAGAAACCCAACAGCAATGCGCTCCCCCCGTATAGATGTCTAAAATCACTTCGGGTTCGGGGTTAATGTCTAAGTTGCGGACTTGCAAATCCGTCAACCGACAAATCAAAAAATCGTCTGTTGATAGCGATTGATTCAGGACGTTTTCTCCATCCCGACTGATTTGCAATTGGGGATTCTCTAAACAAAAGTCTTGGCTTTGATAGGAAAACTCAGCTCGAACGTTTCCCGATTCGGCGGTTTTGGTTTCGGCTACAACTGGAGTTGCGAATCCCATAGAGGCGATAGCGATAATAGCTAATAAAAATAGTTTGTTCATTTTTCAGATTTAAAACAAGGGAACAGCGAACAGAAGGAATTGAGGGTTCAACTTTAGAGTTTGTAGTCAGCGCTTTAGCGCTGCTGGCACGCTTCGTGCCTACTACGAACCCAGCTTAAATCGAATGTCAACTGACTTGAGAGTTTGTAGTCAGCGCTTTAGCGCTGCTGGCACGCTTCGTGCCTACTACGAACCCAGTTTAAGTCGGTGTCATTCTGCCTAGGTCATGTTTTACTGAACCGTTATATCATTGCCTTGTTCCTTACCCTCTGCCCCTCTGCCTTCTATCTTTAACGCCTCGCAGATTAGGATGTAGAGGGAGCATCTGTGCCAAACGAGAGAGTCATGAGTCAAACTGAACACATTCTTTCCCAACTACCGGGAGATGTCTTGGCAGGCTTGCGGAAGGCTGACCAATTCTGGCAAGCGTTGCGAGACGGTACCACGTCGATTCCTCAGGTGGTTAAGGAATCAACAGAACCCTTGGGAACCGTCGATTGGGATATCGTTATCTGTGGCGGTACCTTAGGCATTTTCCTGGGTGCTGCGTTGCAAAAGCGAGGCTGGCGCGTCGCCCTATTGGAACGGGGAATTTTGCGCGGGCGAGATCAAGAGTGGAATATTTCCCGCCCAGAACTTGATGTATTCCTGGAACTTGACCTGTTATCGCCTGAAGAATTAGAGGACGCGATCGCATCTGAGTATAACCCAGGTCGGGTGAGTTTTTTGGGGGGAGAGGATGTCTGGGTGCGGGATGTCTTGAATATTGGCGTTGACCCAGTTTTCCTCCTGGATACCCTCAAGTCCAAGTTTCTCGAAGCTGGGGGTCAGCTTTTAGAAAAAACGGCATTCGAGGGGGCGGTGATTCATCCTGATGGGGTGCGCGTCGAGGCGGCGGGTGGGTTAAACACCCGGTTACTGATTGATGCAATGGGGAACTTCTCTCCCATTGTTAAACAAGTGCGACAGGGGGAAAAACCGGAAGGGGTTTGTTTAGTTGTGGGTAGTTGCGCTCAAGGCTTTACCCAGAATGATACAGGAGATTTAATTGTCTCTTTTACACCCATTCAGAATCAGTGTCAATACTTTTGGGAAGCCTTTCCCGCCAGAGATGGCAGAACCACCTATTTATTCAGCTATCTCGACGCCCATCCCCAACGCCCCAGTTTGGGGTTTTTTATGGAGGAATACTTCCGGCTATTGCCCGACTATCAAGGGGTGGAACTCTCCCAACTTGATTTTAAACGAGTGTTATTTGGCTTCTTCCCATCCTACAAAGACAGCCCCATCAGAATGCCCTGGAATCGAATTTTGCCTGTGGGTGATAGCAGTGGCGCTCAATCTCCCGTCAGTTTTGGCGGATTTGGTTCGATGGTACGTCACCTCAAACGTTTAACAGAAGGCATCCAGGAAGCCCTTAGCGGCGACATTTTGACCCAAGACGCCTTGAATCTACTGCAACCCTATCAGCCGAATATTGCCGTTACCTGGATGTTTCAACGGGCGATGAGTGTGGGCGTTGAGCAAAATATACCCCCCAATCAAATCAATGCGTTGCTGAGTGGCGTTTTTCAAACAATGGCACAGTTGGGGGATGACGTACTGCGTCCTTTCCTGCAAGATGTGGTGCAGTTTTCTGGATTATTCCAAACCTTAACACTGATTTCCCTAACCAAACCGGGACTGGTGACGCCTGTGATTCCCCAAGTTGGGTTAACCACCCTGTTAGATTGGATGGTGCATTACATAAATCTGGGTGTCTACAGTGGCTTATATCCATTAGGACAATTCATGAGCAAACCCGTACATCAATTACCCCCAACCCCCCAATACTATTACCACCGTTGGTTGGATGCATGGCGCTATGGTTCTGGGGGGGATTATTAATCTAACTTGGTACAGGAGGGTGGGGGAGATGGGGGAGATAATGCAAAATTTAATCAGGGCGGGTTCTGCACAAACGTTATCATACAATCGCAAAAAGAAAATCCCTAAACCCACCCCGACAAAACAGGTTCCCCGAAGGTCATGAAGGGTCAAAACTTGATTGCTGGCTCATTGGTCATTGGTTATCGAAAGGCGCTTTAGGACTAAGGACAAATGACGAAGGACTAAATAAGAACGGATTATGAAGATATGGAAGCGCCTGACTGGAGGTGGGCGCAAACTTAGCATCACCACCAAGTTTGCGTTGGCATTTATTGCGCTGCTGTTGTTGATTGGTATTGTGTCAATGACAGGCTTTGTCTCGCTGCGACAAATGCGTAATGAGACCAAAGCGGTGCTTCTGACCAGTATTGAAGTTCAACGACGCGGGTTTGAAATGGATGCCGCGTTACGCAATGCCCGTCGCGTGGAAATTGATTTCTTTTTACGGTGGCCCAGCATTAATTTTTCCAGTACCAATCTGAATGAGTTTCGCGACAAACACCGCCAAGAAATTGAAAAAGTTATCGATATTAGTAGCCAACTGCAAGAGCTTCTGGCTCAGGTTCAGGGGGGGATATTTAAACGGCAGAGTAATCCGGATTTAGTCGAGTATGTGGAAATTGTTGAGCAATATTCTCGCAGTTTCCAGGAAACGGTGGGGTTGGTGAGTAATTTGGGAATTGATAATGTTGGTGTACTCGAACAACTGGAACAAAATTTAACTCTATTGCGGAATCGCTTGGAACTAGCAGAGGCTCAAGAGTTTCTCGGATTAGTTAATCAAATGCAGTCCTATGAAAAGGAATATTTATCTACTCGTGAACCTGCCAGAATGGAGTTGCTGACTAAAACAGCGCAACAGTTACGTGAGCAAATTAACACCAGTGCGAAATTTAATGAGACAGAACGGAGACAGGCATTGAGATATCTCGATGCTTATCAATCGGTTGCTGAAGAGATCGTTCGACTCGATAAGGAAATTCAGGACAAAATTCGCAATTTTGATCAACAGGCACAGGCACTAGCCGATAAATTAATCGACTTAGCAGATGCGGAGGCGGATCGAGCGCGTCGCACGATTAATGACACCAGTTATACGGCGACGATATTATTAGTGGCGGCTGTATTGGTCGCATTAATTGCGGCAGTAATTATTGCCAGACAGTTTGCTTCGGCATTAAAAACATTGGATCGGGAAACTGCAAAATCCGAACACTTACTACTGAATGTTTTGCCAGAACCCATTGCCCATCGTCTGAAGCGAGAAGAACGAACGATCGCGGATCACTTTAATGAGGTGACGGTACTCTTTGCCGATATTGTCGGGTTTACCGAGTTGGCGTCTCACACCTCGCCGATTGAGTTGGTTGAGATTTTGAATGTGATTTTCTCGGAGTTTGACCAACTGGTTGAGGAACACCATTTAGAAAAGATTAAGACGATTGGTGATGCCTATATGGTGGTGGGCGGGCTACCGATGCCCATGCTTAACCACACCGAAGCGATCGCGGATATGGCGTTGGATATGCAACGGGTAATTGAGCAATTTTGTCAAGAAACCGGGAAATCCTTTAGTATTCGCATTGGCATTCATACTGGACCGGTGATTGCGGGGATTATTGGGATTAAAAAGTTTATTTATGATTTGTGGGGAGATACAGTAAATATTGCCAGTCGTATGGAATCCCACGGCTTACCAGGGAGTATTCAGGTAACGGAAGACACCTATAAGCGCCTCAAGCATCGCTATTATTTTGACGATCGCGGTCCGATTCAAGTCAAAGGGAAGGGGCAAATGAATTGTTATTTGCTCACGGGGAGAAAGCAGAATTCGCCAACAATTGAATATATTGACTTATGAGCATTGATGGTTGACTGGGTATTATTACTCATTAGCGGCGACAGAACCACCTAAACAGGTTGATGTCGCCTTGCATTTTTTGGAGTTCCTGTTGGTGACGTTTGGCGGTTTGGCGATACCATTGGCAGTAGGACTCGAATTCTCGACGATACTGCGTTTCTCGGTGGAACTCTTGAGCGAGTTGGTAGGTGGCAAAACTATCCGCAGCAGGTGGAGGGGTGGGAACAATTTGGCGGAATTCCTGTGACATGGGGATGAGAGGGTATGGGGTTGGGTTCAAGTCAAATCGCCCACGGCGTTTAGTTTAGGGTATCTCAGATTCGCTGGAGTGTCCAAGGCGCGATCGCTGTTGCTTCAAATAGTGAGTGATAAATCCTGAAAATTGAACATTCTTTTACGAGTCAAGCTGTCACTGTGGCTGATAAGTTATGGAACGTATATCGAGATCGACAATAACTGCTCCCCCTCGATTTTTCTCTACTTGACGCCATACATCGTAGCCCATAAGAATGGCTTTTTCCCAATCACCGAGCGAACATCGATCAACTTCTAGGTGAGAAGTCATATTTTTAATAGTTTTGAGCAGTTGGTAATCAAGTGCGGCAATTCCTTCCAAGTAATTATGATCCTTGGCATAGCTGAAAACAAGCGCTGATATACCCTCTTCAATTGCCTTAGCGCGACCACCGTCTTCAACCTCATCAACTTTAGGATTACTTTTACGTTTACATCCAAGTAGTTGACGAGTAACCGGAGACCAACCTAAAACCCCAGCGTATGCGAGGTGGAAAACATCGTGAAAGCGGTAACCATCATTAGCATAGGAGTTGTCGGTGAGGTTGTTTCCAATCTGTTTTTCGTTGACAAATGCTTGCATTTTCACTGAGTTATCATGGCTCACCTCAGTAATCTCTACTGAAAACTGACTTGGTAAACATTCGTCTTTTGGAAAGTCCCTGTCGAATATATATCCTATAGCGTTAATATCTGTATGTTCTGAATCTCTCCATCCCCAACGGTCATGACACTTTTGAAGATTGCATTCTGCAATTTCTCCTAAATCAAGATCAAATTTGCTGGCTACGTTGGCAACATACCAAAGCAAATCTCCTAATTCTTCTGCAATACCCTCTTTGAATAATTTGTGAGCGTCTCCATCACGGAGGTACTTCTTGTATTCAGTAAGCAGTGAACCTGCTTCACCGACCAAACCCAACAGAGGTACGATTATTTCGTTTCCACTATTGGTAGGAATCCGATCGCTCTTCAATGCTTGTTCTTGATACCTGCGAAACTCCATTATTCACTCCTTGAAGTTCGATTTTGATTTAGCTTGGGTAGCCGCTTGGGTTATTCTGTATTCTCTGTATTCTTTAATCGCTTGATTAATTCCCCACTTAGGCGGATACCAGTAATCAATTGGTTCTCTACGAGCTGAATACTTTTGCTTTATACGAGTTCGACCTGATATTCCGGAAATTTCCGGATGCCTAATCCGTGAATATTTATCAACCTCGCAAAATAGATTTTGGCAATCAATTAACTGTAATTTTCGTCCAAAGAGGTACTGAAAATCAAGACCTAATCGCTCGAACTCAAATTCTTGAATATCCGCCATGAACTTGATTATTTCTGGCTCATTTAGACCACCCAGATCTGCAAAACATTTCCGAATACCATCAAGCGCACCCGGACCAGGAACTACGAAACTCATTTCATCGAAATTCGTAATTTCGCTGTAATTGACATCTGTTATAAACTGGTATGCTAGAAAGTCACCGATAGTAGGATATTCACGCAAGAGGTCAAATCCTCTGTGCATATTTGCTGCATCTGCAAGTTTCTTTGGCAGTTCATCAACCATCATCCGCTCAATCAACTTGAGATGGTTACGGTGTTTTCTTGTATGACCAAGTATTTTTCCTCCTGAAGGCATGATGTAGGCGGCTGAATAGATTCTTTGACTGTTTTCTATGGCTTCGGTAAGAATTTTGTCATAGCGTTTAAAAGAATAGTCTGCGTAGATAATATTGCCAAGTTTACTTTCTAAAAGTTGCCATGTTTCAATCTTATTAAAAATCTTAAACAGAATGATTCTGAAAAATACTTCCTCTGGAGTTGGAGGGAGATCGTCGCGGTAGATAACATGACGGATCAGATATTGGCTGGTGCGATCTGATGCTCGGTAGGCATTGGTAAATTTGAAGGTGGAAAGGATTGGATCGTTAGTCCAAGGCATTGGTTTTTCCACAAACTTTTTGAAAAAAATATTCTGTCTTTCTGCGGCGAAACGCCAGTAGGTATCAAAAACCACGGTGGGTTTTGCAGGCAGAATGTGGGAGTATGCAGCAATATCTATACTGTCATTTATTTTGGGTTTACCATAGTTACCTAAGTCAAGACTTAGTTGTTCATCAATAGGTTTGTTTTGGCGATCGCTTTTCAATTGTCCCCGCATTGGTTGTTTGGCTGCCATATTATGTTCTGTCCGTTGGTGGTTAGTCTGTCTTTGAGAGTATCACTTCTCGACACACTTCTATGACTGGAGTGAGAATACGGGATTTCTTAGCAATATTCTTTTCCTTGCCAATATGCTCTAGCTTGGCTACACCGACAAAGCAGTTCATGCGGCTAAACGTTAGCCCCATTTCGTGAGCCATAAAGTTTCCTAGTTTGCAAAGTCCTAAGTAATTACCGTAGGCTTTATTGAGTAGCTGCTGTGTTGCATAAAAAGCGTTCAGCGTCAGCGTTTTTCCCTGTGGAACAAAGCTGACGTGTTGTAGACAGGGAAAAGGGAGATAATAATCAGGAACATGGTCTTTTATCGGATCAAAAATTGACGCCTGAAACATACTTTTCCTTACTCCTGGTCGTGCCTGGTACTGAGTAATAATGTATTCAAGTTGGTTTACTTTAGGTTGATCATCAGAACCAAAGGCAATAAGTCTTTCAAAGTAAAGACCACGGCTATTTTTCTTTTTACAATGTTTTATAGCTTTAGCCCTGGGAAGAAACTTGAGATATCGTTCAAAAAACTCCTGGCGCTGGTACTGAGACCGTTTCCATAGAGATTCAGGGAAGATAGTATTCGCAACCGTATGGATCTCTTGATCACCTGCATCAGCAAGACACTTGTCAAGCGACTGTCGAATCTCTTGATCCTCGTTCGGTATACCATCATTGAAGCCTGTGATGCTCACAACAAGGGGAGAAATCTTCTTACCAGAGTAATCCTTATCATCGGTAACGAGCAAAAATGCTCTTGCCCAAGCATGGGAAAGGTTTGTTTCCTCGAAAAGGCGAGCTGAACTGTTACTCATCTTCCACCTCCTCAAGATGTCGGTATTGACTTAGACCAATAAATTGATAGCGCGAGACACGAACAAAGACAGCCCATCCGGTGTCACGGCAATAAACCCGCACAACGCCGGGACGGTTAGCCTTGAATAGGCGTCCTTTCGGGTGATTTTCTTCAAAGGTGATAGTATCATTTGCTGCTTCCGCACCAGTTGGAAGCAAAAGGAGACTTCCAACTTCGGCATCAATTGTGGGCATTGACCAGTGTTCGTCAGCGATAATCAACGGATCAGTAGATAGACGCCCAAGAACCTTCTCACGGATAGCCTTGGGCTTTGTTTTGAGAAGCGTACTAGCCCTTGAAGAAGAGAGCATTTTGAGAGAGTAAGCCATGTGAGTAATTAGGGTTTCGTACCCAACACCAAAACTACAGGCAACTGTAAAAACTTGTTCTGGGGTTGCTGAATCCGCATTCCATCCCCGCGAAACAAATGCTTTCCGCACGCCTAAAACTGGCATGAGCAAAAATCCAGCAAATGAGTTAGCTAAAAACTCCTCTGGTTGAAAAGCTTTAGACCTTTCTGATTCTTCTATCAGTTCATCGATAGTTGAACCATGTCCAAAGACGTGATGACCGAGTTCGTGAGCGCAGGTAAAGATGCGTCTGGGGAGAGGGCGTAATGCAGAAAGCAAGATTATCGGCTCTGCTTCTCGGAGATAGATACCCTCCATACTGATGTCAACAAACTTGACCCTCACATTAAGTTTATCGCACAAGCCGTAAATGCAGAGTGGACTTTTGTTGTCAAAACCTGCATTCCTCCGCACATCGATGGCTTTTTGCTGGGCTTGTTGTGCCAACACCTTTCTCTGATTTCTCAAAGTCTGATTCCTCAAAGTACTTCTCCCCCTCTACGCATCGAAGCAAGTATTGTTAAAAGTCGATCAAGATCATCTGGCTTAAGCTTTCGGAGTTCTCTAGCGGCAAGCTGAATCTTGTCGTCATGGATATCAAGCTTGTCTGCACCCTCTCCAAGTAACCATGACACACTTACGTCATAAATTTCAGCCATCTTCGTGATCTCATCAGCAGAAACCTTTCTATTTCCAGCTTCCGCTTCCGTAATTGAAGGGCGATGAAGACCAAGCATCTTAGCCACTTGAGCTTGAGAAAGTCCCGCCATCTTGCGAGCTTCACGCAAGCGGGCTGCAATAATTGACTTCTTCTGTTCTTGATGACTCATACCTAAGTCTCTCCTGTGTTGACAATCTTACAGACTACCTCAACGGACTGATCAATGGTGAGCGACTGCTTGCCGTCCTGTGAAAGACCTATTTTGTGAATCTGATTACTGGGAATCTCCACGTTGAGCTTGTCAGCTAGCATATTAATCGCCTCAATACACAGGAGACTATCAAACCCTTCCAGGTCAGTCATGGGACAGGTTGTTCCTGAGATTGGTGTTTCTCCATAGCCGCTATCGGTCTGGATTTCTGTGAGTACTTCTATAAATTGTTCTTTTACATCCTCTGGATTCATGATACGGACTTGTATATTACCAATGGTAAGCTTATCTTACCAAATTAAAGATGAACTGCCTACCTTAGGCAAGCCAAAACATCGTAGAGACGTTCTCTGGCGGTTCAGCAAAACCCTTCCTACGGGGTCTGTCTTTACAAACTGAAGTACAAGGAAGCTATACTACCAGGCTCGGTATTATAGCTCCCACACCCAAAAAGGCTCCCTAGAAACAGAGAGCCTTTCTGATTGTAAGGCACGGCAATGCCGTGCCTCTACGAAATTACTATCCCTAAAGCGCCTTAGCCTTAGCCACGATATTATCCACCGTGTAGCCAAACTTCTCTAAAGCAACGCCACCGGGAGCCGATGCGCCAAAGCGATCAATACTAATCGTGTCACCTTCAGCGCCAACATAGCGACACCAGCCAAAGCTAGAACCCGCTTCCACCGCTAACCGCTTGGTTACGGCTTTAGGTAATACGGATTCGCGATAGCTTTCATCCTGTTCCTCAAACAGTTCCCAACTTGGCATAGAAACCACGCGAACTTTCTTGCCATCACCCCGAAGTTGTTCTGCTGCATCAACGCAGATGTGAACTTCCGAACCGGTGCCAATTAAGATGATGTCAGGTGTGCCATCGCTATCCGATAGGATGTAAGCACCTTGGGCGACAGCATCAATTGAACTTCCCTCTAGATTAGGTAGCCCTTGCCGAGACAGTGCTAATAGACTAGGTGTTGCTAAACCCTTGGCAGGTTTTGCCTTCTCAACCGCTACCTTGTAGGCACCAGAGGTTTCATTGCCATCCGCAGGACGAATCACGATTAAGTCGGGGATCGCTCGCAGGGTGGGAATATGCTCAATCGGCTGGTGCGTGGGACCATCTTCCCCTAATGCCACGGAGTCATGAGTCATAACCCAGATTACCCCAGCATGGGATAGGGCAGACAGGCGAATCGATGCCCGCATGTAGTCGGTGAAGACTAAGAATGTGGCACCATAGGGAATCAAGCCAGACTTATGCAGGGCAATCCCATTACAAATCGCTCCCATGCCATGTTCGCGAACCCCAAAGCGCAGGTTGCGGTTTTCATACGCACCTTTTTGGAAATCCTTGGAGGATTTCAGCAAGGTTTTGTTGGACGGGGCTAAGTCAGCCGAACCACCAATGAGTTCTGGTAGTACCCCAGCCATGGCGTTGAGGGTTGCGCCCGATTGATTCCGAGTGGCATCTTTTTTATCCTGGGGAGTATAGGCGGGTAGGGCTTTGTCCCAGCCTTCGGGTAGCTTACCGCTAGCCATCCGTTCCAATACGGCAGCTTCTTCTGCGTATTCGGCTTTATAACGGGTGAAGAGTTTATTCCACTCTTCTTCGTACTCAGCACCGCGATCAACTGCCTTGCGGAAATGCTTCAGGGCGTCTTCGGGTACCTCAAATTCTGGATACTTCCAATCCAGATGTTCACGAGTGGCTTTCACTTCATCGGCACCTAACGCCGCACCATGGACACCGTGGGTATTGGCTTTATTGGGGGAACCGAAACCAATGGTGGTGGTGACTTTAATTAAGGAGGGCTTATCGGTAACCGCTTTAGCCGCTTCAATGGCTTTGTGAATCGCGTCCAAGTTGGTGTTACCATCGGGAACATGTTGGACATGCCACCCATAAGCCTCAAAGCGCTTGCCTACATCTTCGGTAAAGGCAAGGTCGGTGGAACCATCAATGGAGATATGGTTATCATCGTAGAGGGCAATCAGTTTGCCCAATCCCAGATGTCCCGCGACAGAACAGGCTTCTCCAGATACGCCTTCCATATTGCAACCATCACCTAAAATGACATAGGTGTAGTGGTCGATAATTTGGCAATCGGGTTTATTGAATTGGGCGGCTAAATGTGCCTCTGCGATCGCTAACCCCACACCGTTGGCGATCCCTTGTCCTAACGGTCCAGTGGTGACTTCTACCCCTTGAGTCATGAAGTTTTCTGGGTGACCGGGAGTCTTGGATTCCCACTGACGGAACTGCTTGAGATCATCAAGGGTGATGTCATCATAGCCGGTCAGATAGAGCAAGGCGTACTGTAACATACAGCCATGACCCGCTGACAAAACAAAGCGATCGCGGTTTAACCAGTTGGGGTTTTTCGGGTTGTACCGCATCAGCCGATCCCACAGCACAAACGCCATCGGTGCTGCGCCCATTGGCAATCCGGGATGACCGGAATTGGCTTTCTCTACGGCGTCTATCGCCAGAAAGCGGATGGAATTAATACAAAGTTCTTCGAGAGATTGGGTTGCAACGACCATAGGTGTTATCTAATGACTCCAGGAAACTAGGGTTTAACGCAAAATTTTTTCCGTAAAGCGAGGGTTACTCTTTCCCCAAGGATACACTTATCATCCCATTAGGGGGATCGATGATCAAGACTGCTTGGTATAAGCTTGGCTAAAATTTGGCGATTGGGGGTTAGTCTGGTAAATCGTGGGGAGTAGGGGTTGGCTCATCCCCGAATCACTACAACGGCGCGATCGCCTGGAGTAATTGCCGATGCTGTGGTGGTACGCTGGGCAATAGGCGGCAATCCCGGACGTTGGTCGAAAATCACCAGCCATCCCCAATCAAGTCCTAACCCTGCCAAATAGCGATCAATCTGCTCCAATCCCGCTTTAATCGGGTCTGGGCGTCCCTCCCGCCACACCTTCAACTCCATCGCCAACGTGACATTCCCATAACGCAAACACAGATCCATCCGATCTGTACCAATAGCATACTCCCGCTCTAGGGTACCCCCCCCATTCACCACCCGATGCAAAAATGCCATCAACACCAAATGGGGCGCAATCTCATGATAGGGCGCACTTTTGAGTAAGGGTTCTCCATGCTGACGCCAAAACCGGAGAAACGCCTCCAGAAGTTGCTCCGAATCCAGTTTTCCTTCACGAGTTAGCCAACTGGGGTGAATCACAGGCAAACTATCCTGGGGTCCACTTGCCAATACTCTGGGTAAAACTTCCCGGTAAATCGGATTCGCTGGCGTCAACCCTCCAGCCGGATGGCGCACCACTAAGCCTAAATCCACCAAAAACTGTCGGTCATCATTCGGTATATTCCCCAATTCTTGTCCTGCTAAAATCGGCTCCAGAATGACCCGTACTCGGTCTTCCCGCAACAGGTGAGCTAAACTATCCAGATGGGTATCTTGCCGTTGAATCAAAATTTCCTTGGCTTGTTCCAAATGATCAACGGTGATCACCTGTTGCAGATCAGGCACAATAACTTCCACAAGTTGTCGGGCGAGGGCATTCACCAACCAAGGTTGTCCTTGAGTCAATTCAAAAGCCCGTTGTATCGCTTCGGGGGAAAAAACTTGACCTGTTTCAGTCGTGTGTTGTGCATATAGCTGGGCAACTTCTGTGGCGGTAAAATTCCGTAGCGTCAGGGATTCTACTTTAATATTGAACGGGCTAGCGGTGTTCAGACGCTTACTCCCCCCAGATGCTACTTTGTAATCCCGCACATCCCGCACGCCAATTAGCGCCAGAGCGTGGGGGAATCCCTTTGGTCGCTTCGGATAGCCATTTCGAAGTTGGCGCAACAGGGCGATTAAGGTTTCATCTTGCAGAGCATCAATTTCATCGATGAACACAACCAGGGGACGGGAGGACTGTTGCGTCCAAGCACTCAATGCCGCCCCAATCTGTCGCCCTGGCTGAGAGGGCGTCCAGTCTGGAGGATGGAGATCGGGGGGTAGCCAAAAGGTGGCATCCTCTTTCCAGGCATCCAGGATTGCCCGTTCTGCTGTTCCCGGGTCATGGGGAAAAGCCGCGCCCACTTCTGCGGATACCATGACCGCCGTATAGCGTCCACTGGCGGTAAGCTGTTGTGCCAGCGCTAGCATGGCAGTGGTTTTACCTGTTTGCCGGGGCGCATGGATGACAAAGTAGCCCTGCTGCTCAATTAGTCGGTCTAGCTGGGGTAGCCGATCTAGGGGGGAGAGCATATAGTGTATGTCCGCTTTGCACGGACCTGCCGTGTTAAACCATTTGGGCATGGGCGGACGTTGGGCAATATGGCAAGGGATGGGGGATGTAGAGACGTAGCATGCTACGTCTCTACGTCTCTACAAAGGTTTGTACTTCTTGAAGACTAAGGTGACATTATGACCGCCGAAGCCAAAGGAATTCGATAGCGCCACATCGACAGTTTGCTGGCGGCTTTGATTGGGGACATAATCGAGATCACAGTCTGGATCAGGATTTTCTAAATTAATCGTCGGCGGAATTTGGTCATGGGCTACCGCTAAAACAGAGGCGACGGATTCGATTCCTCCAGAACCGCCTAGCAGATGACCCGTCATCGATTTGGTGGAACTGACGGCAATTTTGTAGGCATGATCGCCCAAAACCTTTTTAATCGCCGTTGTTTCTGTGGGATCATTAACGGGTGTACTCGTGCCGTGGGCATTAATATAGCTGACATCTTCAGGCGACAATCCCCCATCCTTAAGTGCCAACTGCATTGCCCGGACTGCCCCTTCACCACCGGGTACGGGTGAGGTCATATGATAGGCATCACAGGTCATGCCATACCCGACCATTTCGGCATAAATACGCGCCCCTCGACTCAAGGCGTGTTCTAGTTCTTCTAGGATTAAAATGCCTGCCCCTTCACCCATGACAAAGCCATCGCGATCGCGATCAAAGGGGCGACAGGCGTGTTCGGGGTCATCATTGCGGGTAGACAGGGCTTTTGCCGAGGCAAATCCCGCTACGGATAACGGAGTTACAGCGGCTTCCGTTCCCCCACAAATCATCGCCTGGGCATACCCCCGTTGAATCAAGCGAAAGGCATCTCCTACCCCATGGGCGCCAGAGGCACAGGCGCTGACGGTACAAGTATTTGGTCCCTTTGCCCCGGTATGAATTGCCGTAAGTCCGGCTGCCATATTGGCAATCATCATCGGAATCATAAACGGACTACAGCGATCGGGACCCCGATTTAAGTAGACCTCTTGTTGGTCTTCCATGACTTTAATCCCGCCAACCCCGGTGCCAATGACGACGCCCACCTGTTCTGCGTTCAGTTCATTAATGACAAACTTCGCATCCGCGATCGCTTGTTTGCTAGCCGCGACTCCAAATTGGGCAAAGCGATCCATCCGCTTAGCTTCTTTGCGATCCATATAGTCATGGGGATTAAACCCCGTGACTTCGCCAGCAATTCGACAGGCATGGCGCGAGGGATCAAACCGGGTAATCGTACTAATCCCATTACGCCCACGTAAAAGTCCGTCCCAATACTCTGCTAGGGTATTGCCGATGGGAGTGATCGCGCCCAAACCTGTAATAACAACGCGCTTGAGTTCAATGTTTGTCATGATGCCAATAAAACAGGGAAACTGCCCGATAACGCAGAACTTGGTTGAGAAGACAACCGCTGATTAAGCCGCCGCTTCTGTTTTTGAGCTGATATAGTCCACAGCCGCTTGGACTGTGGCAATCTGTTCGGCGGCTTCGTCTGGAATCTCGATATCGAACTCTTCCTCTAAAGCCATAACCAATTCCACCACGTCCAAGGAGTCGGCGTTGAGATCATTGGCAAAGTTAGCTTGAGGGGTTACGTCACCGGGTTCAACTTCCAGTTGTTCCGCAACTATTTTTTTGACTCTATCGAAAATTTCTTGGTTCATTTACTTGTATACCTCAACCGACTTGCTAGAACGTTATCAAGTTATGTTACTTGGTTCCTTTGCATTTTCTCATCTTATCCGAAAGGGGGATCATCAAACCCATCGGTAGTCGCTTCTCCAACTGGCATCCAGTTGGGCTAATCATCATATCATGTTCATGGTACTTGCGAAGAGAGAAGCAAGCTACGTGGCAATCCACCATGAACATCAACACTCTGATTCTGTTCACTGCATTTACTGTCATTCCCTTACAGACCATTGGGTTCGTTTTGGGGAAGCTAGCGATCGCCGCCCTGGGTGCCTGTCTCCTCTATGTCCTCTTATTTTATGGGCTGCGCTCCATTTTTCGGAAGTTTGAGAGCGATATTGCCCTCGTCACCCTGAATGTCTCTGCCTATCCCATCCTGACGATTTTCATTCTGGTCAGTTTAAAGGTTTCCTTTGCCGATCTTGATTCTGGGGATACCATCGGCTGGTTTGATCGCCTGTTGACTGCTGGCATTATTGTGGCAGTCAGTTATTGGTTGATCCAGTTATTTATTCAAGTTTTTGTCTACTACCTCAAAGATTACGCCCGACAAACAGAAGCGATGTGGGACAACGTGCTGCTGCCTCTCCTGGAAGGGGTTGTCCCGTTTGTGATTTTTCTTTTGGCTAGTGCCTTTGTTCTCCAATCCTTTGGTGTTGATTTAACGGGGATTTGGGTCACCTTAGGTGGGGCGACGTTTATTATCGGGTTTGCGGTTAAAGATATTTTAGCGAACTTCTTTAGTGGAATTGTTCTATTGATTGATACGCCATTTCAATTTGGTGACATTCTGGAGTTAGAAAATGGCTCTATTGGTATGCTGCGAAAAATTGGCGTGCGCGTGACTCAACTTTATATATTTGATGACCGCAGTGAAGTCTATATCCCCAATAGCGTTTTACAAAGTCAATTGATTACCAATTTAAGTCGCCCGATTCCCCATCACTTCTACGCATTGCCGATAGAAATACCGCCTGAATGTGATTTAGAGCAAAGTCAGCAGCTCATGTGGGAAATTGTTTTTGCTCATCCGGATACATTAGGAGATATTGATAAAAAATTAAGCCATATCGATGATTTTTTTATTGTCGATAATTTAGGGACTAATTTTATTTACAAAAAAGAAGTGAGTCGTCAGCGTCTACTTCTGGAAAATGATGTCAACCTCAAACTCGAAGATATTGAGCAAGGGTTAGAAGCCCTGATGGTAACGATTCAATTTGCCGAAAAAGGCGGGTTAAATATTGAAGAAATTGAAACGATCCAACAAGAATATGAGGATGTTCTTCAACAAGTGGGTTTAGAAGTTGTGCAAAGACTGCAGAATAAACGGATTATCTTTGAATTGGAAGAAAATGAATCGCAAGACACATTAATTGGTTTGGTGCGGGAATGGTATCGCATTTGGTTAAGAGATCCAGATTTGCGCGATGAAGATCAATATATTTTACCTGACGAATGGGAGCGAAAAATTGAACTGTTAAAACGACGATTTCAACGAGTTTTTCAGAAAATTAGTAATCCTCATCGGGAAGAAACGCGGCTCGATGATTATGTCATGGATTTAGTGAAATGGTTGCGGGAGCGATTTAAACAAGCTAGAAGTCAACGGCAAGAACCGAAAATTAGGATGAAGGGAACATCCCAATATGAGGGGTTTACCTTAATTAAATTCACCATTGAATTCTATTTGGATAATGCTAAGTTAGAAGACTTTAGACGGGGCAGTCGCGTAAGTAGCGAAATTTATCAAGAAGTAATGCGACATGTTAAAGATAGTTACCCCCCGGTTAAACCCTAAACAAAAGCGCAACAAGGCAGAAAGTTTTAGGACTTCAAGGGAAATTGAGGAACTTTTTCCGAAAGGTATAAGTCTAGTGGCTCAGAGTTTTCATCTGTGGCTAGCCGCGACACCCGCCAATAAGTCAAGTTATTAGCTTATAGCTTAAGTCAATTAAAGTTAACTGTTGAGATGAGGGAACAGGGAACACCTCGACTTCGCTCGGTGTGTAACAGGGAACAGGGAACAGTAAGGGTTTGAGGGCGATTTACTTGCACTTAATACAACACCGTTTTCTTTTGTCCGACTACTTATCTGCAAATCAAGTAGGCATGACTATGAAATTTAATCAGAGAATTAGATGGATGGGTATAGCGTTAGCAAGTGTAACCGTAGCCTGTTCAGCAACATCACAGACAATAGGTAACTCAGCGATTCGTACCGATAAATTAAGCTACTATGCCGAGATTGCAAATAATCCTAAACCAGGGGTTAAATTGATAATTGAAACTGAATATACGAATACGACAGGCAATACTGTTTATTTAATAGGTTGTCACCAACCATCTGCGCCTCAATTACAAAAATATAGGGATGGGGAATGGGTAACGGTATATTCTCCGGTAGAGAATTACTGTTTAAGTCCGCCTTGGGAAATTGCTCCGGGAGAGACATACCGAGATACTTATCAGGTTTATGGTTATTTGCCTGGATATAATGCTGCACCTACGTTTGACGCTCCCATTCCGGGTCGGTATCGATTAGTTCGGGACATTTATCAACAATTATCTGATCCGGTCAATGAAGCCGAATTATTACCGTTGTCGGAACGTATATCGAATGAATTTGAAATTATTAATGATGTTGAGTAAGTCGGTGGACACAATTAACGTTAACTGTTGAGATACTGTCTTTGATATTATCTTTGCTTAAACAGGAGGAAAGGGCGACCCGATCAAATTGAGTGGACTACCGTTGTTAATTGATGCAAGCGGGTCGCCCCTACAGGGTGTTGATTTATGTTAGCGGATCGCCCCTAACAAGCGTTAATTTATGTTAGCGGGTTCGACCACTTAATCTTTGGTTCTGGGCGTACCATTAGCGGCGACAACCTCGTCTCTGGGATTTTTCAACAATCCGGTTAAGAGAGAGGCGGGATGCTGTTGATGGGGCCAAGCAAAGGCGTGACGAAAGGCGGCATCTTGACAGGCTTGCATTTGCTCAAAATCAATAATATCTTGAGTTAATAGGTTTTCGTACTCAAAGGGTAAGCGCACATTATTTAATCCGGCGTTATCGGTACAAATGGCAATGTCAACCCCCGCCTCGAAACAGGAATCAAAGACGACTTTCAGTTGATAAATATCCTCCAGGGTTCCTGTTTTTATGTACGTCGTGGGACAGACTTCTAAACATTGCTGGCGCTGGGCGACATCTTTTAACAACGCTGGATACTTTAAGGGAATATGAATTCCATGACCAATCCGCATTAAATAGGGTAACAGTTCCGGATAACAACCGTCGCTGGTTTCGTAGAGATGACCGGTTGTATTCAGACCGAGCGATCGCGCATACTGATAGAGTCCGACAAATTCTGCTAGCCGTTCCCCATAATGGGCATCTCCTCCTGCCAAATCCACCCCACAGACATAATCCTTCCTTTGGGCGGCGAGATCTACAATTGCCTTATTCACCGCATAGGGAAGCCGCGCATGCATACAAAGAATTTGACTGGTTACCATCGGATAATCCTGGACTTGACTGGCTTGTCCGACAATCTCCACAATCTGCGCCATCTGATCAATCCGTTCTGATTGACTCAACTGTTCCGATGTGCGTAAATAAGGCGTATACCGCAGTTCTAAATAGGCTAAATTCTCAAAGATATACGCGCCGCGAATTAAGCGATAAATAAAATAGGGTAAGGTTTGCGCCGTTTGTACATGTTCGACTAACGTGTGCAGTTCCAAATACTCATCTAATGTATTGCGCGATCGCGTGTAAAATTCCTCAAAGTCGTCATAGTCGGCAAATTTCTGGGTCAACGGATCAGTTTGACGTTGAAAATATCGCCAGAGAATCCGAGGAACCACTGAACCCCCCAGATGACGGTGTAACTCTGCGTATAATGGCATACAATCTCCTGGTCGTTTTCAGTCTTGGCTGGACAGACATGTCACCACGACTTAGATCAACGGTAGCCTTTGTAAAAAAAAATTGCAGCAACTCTAATTATTGCAACAGTAATTTACAATTCCCCTTTTTCCATTTTCACCAGCTAGAATAACCTCAAGGACTTAGAGAACTGGGAACTGGATGCCATGACCACCGCTAACCCTGAAAACAGCACTGCCTCTCATCCCGATCAGTGCTATTGCTTGAACCCCGATTGTCAGCATCCAGAGAATCCGCGAGATGCCGTCAGTTGTCACAGTTGCGGTTCAGAGTTACTATTATCCGATCGCTATCGGGCAATTCATCCCTTGGGACAAGGTGGCTTTGGCAGAACCTTTCGCGGCGTGGATGAATCCAATCCCAATCACCCCGATTGCGCGATTAAGCAGTTTTTCCCCCAAC
This sequence comes from Coleofasciculus sp. E1-EBD-02, assembly GCF_040218245.1. Lineage (NCBI taxonomy): Bacteria > Bacillati > Cyanobacteriota > Cyanophyceae > Coleofasciculales > Coleofasciculaceae > Coleofasciculus > Coleofasciculus sp. E1-EBD-02. The sequence continues at coordinate 84,653 of NZ_JAVJQN010000116.1, forward strand.
ACTCAAGCACCACGAATCAGGAAAAAGCTGCCGAACTATTTGAACAAGAAGCCCAACGCTTAAAAACTCTGGGACATCATTCCCAAATTCCCCAATTATTAGATTATTTCAGCCAAGACAAGCGTCAGTATTTAGTTCAAGAATTTATCCACGGACAAAACCTAGCCGCTGAACTCGCAAGCGTTGGACCTTTCAGTGAATTAAAAATCCGCCTGCTGTTGCGCGATTTATTACCTGTTCTCCAGTTTATCCATAGTCATCAGGTCATTCACCGGGATATTAAACCGGAAAATATTATTCGTCGTCCCGGTTATGGGAATCTGGTGTTAGTGGATTTTGGTGCGGCTAAGTTTGCCACAGAAACCATTCTGGAACGCACTGGAACGGTGATTGGTTCAGCCGCCTATACCGCGCCGGAACAGGTGCGCGGAAAAGCGGTTTTTGCCAGTGATTTATACAGTTTAGGGGTTACCTGTATTCACCTGCTGACGCAAATACCGCCCTTTGATTTATTTGATAGTCATGAAGATGCTTGGGTATGGCAGGATTATTTAAGCGCGAACAGGTCAATCAGTAAACCCTTAGCAAAGATTCTGAATACCCTGCTGCAAAGTGCGACTAAACGACGCTATCAGTCGGCGGAGGCGGTATTAAAGGATTTAAACCCTTCTCGGCGTGGAAGCAAGGGAACACAATGGTTGGTGGCGAGTACGGTATTGATTATGGGATTTGCCGGAATGCGGTATCTAGTATCACCTGTAACCCAGCAGGTTTCTCGCCGTAACCCGGTTGTCACGAATCCAATTCAGGAGAAGTCACCGACATCATCACCGAGTCAAACGGGGGGACTTTTCGCCACAGTTAATGGACAACAGCAGGTATTTCCTTTAGAACATACCCAAGTCGCCACAAAAATTACTGGGAATGTGTCGCGGGTGGAAGTTACCCAAACGTTTACTAATCCTTTTGATCATCCCTTAGAAGCTATCTATAAATTCCCCCTCCCCGATGAAGCGGCGGTGGATGATATGGAAATTAAATTGGATGATCGGATTATTCGTGGCGTGATTAAGAAACGCCAGGAAGCCAAGCAAATTTATGAGAAAGCGAAAAAAGCGGGGAAAACGGCGGGGTTATTAGAACAAGAACGGGCGAATGTGTTTACTCAGTCGCTGGCGAATATTAAACCGGGGGAAAGTATTCAGGTAACGATTCGCTATACCGATAGCCTGAAATTTGAGGGCGGGGATTATGAGTTTGCGTTTCCGATGGTAGTAGCGCCGCGATATACGGCTGGGAATAGTGTTGGTAGCGCTAAAGCGCCGACTACAAACCAAGCGCCGACTACAAACCAAGCGCTGACTACAAACGTGGCTTATGCAGCGGAGGTTAATCCCCCGATCGCACCGCCAGGACGATCCGGTCATGATATTGATGTGACCGTCGAAATTGATGCTGGTGTACCTATCAGTAATGTGCGATCGCCCTCTCATCCGGTTACGACACAACAGACGAGTTCGACGGTACGGGTAGAACTGGCAGATCAAGAGACGATTCCGAATAAGGATTTAATTTTACGCTATCAAGTGGCGGGTGCGGCGACTCAAGCCACTGTCTTAACCCAAGCTGATGAACGAGGGCGTCATTTCGCCACCTATTTAATCCCGGCGATTGAGTATCAACAGAATGAAATTGTCCCCAAGGATGTGGTGTTTCTGGTGGATACCTCTGGATCACAATCCGGTTCCCCTATCGCCCAATCCAAGGAATTGATGCGCCAGTTTATTCAGGGACTTAATCCCCAGGATACATTTACAATTATTGATTTTGCCAATAGTACGACTCAGTTATCGGATAAACCGTTAGCGAATACACCCCAGAACCGGAAGTTAGCCCTTAACTATATTAATCGCCTCGATGCCAATGGCGGAACCGAGTTAATGAATGGGATTGACACGGTGTTGAATTTCCCGGCTGCACCTGCAGGACGGTTGCGGAGTGTTGTATTATTAACCGATGGATTAATTGGCGATGATGAACAGATTATCGCTGAAATTCGCGATCGCCTCAAGCCAGGAAATCGCTTGTATAGTTTTGGCGTGGGATCTTCAACGAATCGCTTTTTAATTGAACGGTTAGCGGAATTGGGGCGCGGAACAGCTGAAGTGGTTCCCCCGAATGAATCGGCGGAAGTTGCCGCCCAGGAGTTTTTCCAAGAGATTAATAATCCCGTCTTAACGAATATCCAAGTCAGTTGGGAAGGGACAGGAAACGCACCGGAATTCTATCCCCAAAAGGTACGGGATTTATTTGCCAACCAGCCCTTAGTTGTATTTGGACGTAAAGGCGATCGCACGAATGGCAAACTTAAGATTAGCGGCACTGTGGCGGGGGGTCAACCCTACCAAACCACGCTAGAGGTTAACTTTGACCAAGTGAGGGGTAACGGTGCGATCGCGCAACTGTGGGGACGGGCGCGGATTAAGGCGTTAATGAATCAAATGTATGGTCGTGAAACCCCAGAGGTAGTTGAAGCGGTGACGGATACAGCACTCAATTATCGCTTGATGTCCAAATATACGTCATTTGTAGCGGTTACCGAAGAAATCCGAGTCGATAGCAAGGATGGTAAAAAAGTCAATGTACCCGTTGAGACACCTGAAGGAATGGATAATCAAGGAACAGATACACCATCGAGTGGAAACACCGCTAGTGTACCGGAACCGGATCAGATTATCGGGAATCTGTTTACCCTGCTGTTATTGATAGTTGTCTTTGGCACAAAGCCGTTGAGGGCGCTAATCATCAAAATCCGTTCGTAGGGGCGCACAGACGTGCGCCCATGCCCAGACGTGCGCCCGAAAATTCCCCAGGGGAATCCCAATAATTTGAATTAGGGCGTTGTTTTGTCAATTTCATCAGGGCGGGTTTCGTTGATAAGTTATCGGTTTCCCCATCAATTGAGTCCCTAAACCCGCCCCTACAAGTGGAGGACAATCGGGAATATTCTGTTGTCGAATTCGCCATTGTTGGCAATCTGTACCAGTTCATGCATTTCCCTTTTTCGATACGCTGCATGAATTCCTTGATCAGCCTCTCACCAACCGCCTTGGGTTTTAACCGAGAGGGTGAGGGGGTGAGGGGGAGATGAGGGAAACAGTACTGCTTTTCGTCTCGCTATAAGTGCAAGTTTTTCACCCATCCAGGAGGTATGGATTGCACTCCCCTCTAACTCTTGATAAATAAGGGTTTCCGGGTTGTGCAGCAAGCCCTAGATAAAGAAAACTTTTACCATTGACGTTTACGTTTTAATATTCTAAAGCAAAGCGGATTTAGGGCTGCCCGAAAATGTCGCGGGTAAATCCTGATTTGATCGGGGTTTGAGAATGTAGTATGATGTTCTGTTAATCCTGTATTGGGTTTATTTTAGTGCCAATTTTCAACAGTAAACGCTTCAACGCCTTATAATGGGTTATTTTTTTCGTTCTCGTGTCGGCAAACCTCAAATACTACAACTATATTGCACAACCCAATTGCCTAGACTCATTTCGAGGCAGATTTGACAAAAATACCGTTTAATGAATATCATCCTTGATCCCAAACAAACGACTCGTGGAATAGGGATGTATAGCGCTACGCGCCAGGGAATAGGCAATAGGCAATAGGCTTTCTTTGAAGACAAACGCTTACCTTACAAGGAATTGAGCGATTTGAATTTTTCTTTTATGTCCTAACTAGAGTGCGTAGTGCTATAACTATCCACCGATTATTGGTTAGATTTCAGGGGATTGAGTTGAGTCATGATTCAGCAACCGGGAACTCAAGCGGCTTCGATGCAAATACCCATAAGTTAACACAGAAAAAAATAAATCATGCTTTTCCTTTGTGGCGAAAGTATCAAACTGTAAAGCTACTATTTTCACTCATCCCATCAATGGTGTAATCTAGTAGCGGCACCATGATACTTTCCATGAGATCCAGCGCTCTCTCACGCTGGCTTTTCTGAGATGGCGTGCCAATTTTTTGTCAATAATCGCTAAAATAAATGGCGGTTATCACCAAATATGTCCCAAAAGCCCAGCGATCTCTCCTGTTGGTTTCTTAAAGTTCGCCAGGATGGAATTAGCCTGAAGGTGAAGCGTTCCATCGGTGAAGTCGCCGAATTGGGGAAGCGCGATCGCTATCATGGCAGATGAAGCGATGTATCCAATAATTTCATGTCCGGCAAATCAAAGCTTAACAATCGCCGCCTGAATCATCCTCAAACCATGCCAGAAAACCGTTTGACGGCATCTCAAGCAATTAGCCACGATGGGATTGAAGTTCGGATTTATCCAGTCGAGCAAGGATATCGAGTTGTGGTATCGAGTATTCTGAATGAATACTGGCATCCTGGTATTTTTCCCAGTGTTAAGGAACTGTGGGACTGGGTACAACCCCAGCTTGAAGCCTTGGCTGAGGATGGTTTACCCTTAGCCGGGGAGTGGATGATGCTAGACAGTGATTTTGATGGGAATGGTATGTATCGCGATTGGTTTATTAACCAAGCTGCCCGACATTGGGAAGGGTATGATCCCTTGACAAATCGCTGCTACACCGCCTCAACCCGAATCGCACTGACACGCAAGATTGACCAGATGCAAGCCAAACGATAGGCTCCAAGGGCAAAACCAAAGCTATTCGAGTTCCCTCCCCTTGATAAGGGGAGGGTTAGGGAGGGGTCAAATCAAGGTAACTTGGGATTTATAACACTACAGAGCCACTGGCGTCGGACAAGTCACATTAGTTCCTCCTAGCCCACAATACCCATTGGGATTCTTGGCTAAGTATTGCTGGTGATAGCCTTCTGCATAGTAAAACTCTGGAGCATCAACAATTTCTGTGGTGATTTCTCCATGACCCGCCTCGCTCAACGCTTTTTGATAGGCGTCTCGTGAAGCTTCTGCGAGTTTCTTTTGACTATCGGAATAGGTATAAATTCCCGAACGATATTGAGTACCCGTGTCATTTCCTTGGCGCATCCCTTGGGTGGGATTATGACTCTCCCAGAAAACTTTCAGCAATTGCTGATAACTGATCACCTTGGGGTCAAATACGACGCGCACGACTTCATTGTGACCGGTCATCCCGGTACAGACTTCTTGATAGGTGGGGTTAGGCGTTATTCCGCCTGCATACCCCACAGCCGTGACAAACACTCCCTCTTGTTGCCAAAATCTGCGTTCAGCCCCCCAGAAACAGCCCATGCCAAACATTGCCATTTCCATACCATCGGGGTAAGGAGGTTTGAGAGGATTGCCGTTGACATAGTGGTTGGCGGGAACGGACATGGGTTCTTCCCGCCCCGGTAAAGCCTCTTCGGGTTTAGGTAAGTTGAGCTTTTTGCCAAATCCGCCAAATCCAAATAACACCATAAAATTACGACTCCGATTTTGCTGCTATATCTTTACTTTACTTAATATTCGTCATTTGTTAGGGAACGGGGAACGGGGAACAGGGAACAGGGAACAGGCAATAGGCAATAGGCAATAGGCAATAGGCAATAGGCAATAGGCAATAGGCAATAGGCAATAGGCAATAGGCAATAGGCAATAGGCAATAGGCAATAGGCAATAGGCAATAGGCAATAGGCAATAGGTAAGGTAGAGTTTTGAGTTAACTTCCTCATCTCCCCCAGCTTCCCCATCTCCCCCATCTCTCCGATTGTAAAGAT
>NZ_JAVJQN010000117.1:0-6583 GCF_040218245.1 Coleofasciculus sp. E1-EBD-02
GATAGTCCATACATCCGACTATATTTAACCAATCCAATCAAACTCGTGTAAGCTGGATTGCACAAAGAAAGAGTTATTCCTCGGTTGGATAAAATCGATGACAAAATCTGATAAAAACGACTGTATGCCCAGGCAGAAAGCATTCGAGCATATTTTTTTCCACGTTCTCGTAATTGAGCTTTCTTGGTCGAAAAATCTAAGCTTTCGCACAGAATAGGGCTCTGAAAACTTCTGGCTAAAGCTGCCAATTTCAAACAAACCTCTACAATTTGAGCATCTTGTTTCCCTGTGGGTAAACCGGTCTGAAAAGGAAGAGTTCCCTGAGCTTTTAAATTTCCTTGACCATCAACATAAGCCCAACCAATAGAACTAGGATTTAGATCGATGCCCAGGGCACCATACTTAATTTCTCTACTAACTTTCTCCACCGATGCGGGTGTGAATTGAACAGCGACCACCCAGCGATTATCCTTTCTATAGAAGTGCCATGTTTTCGCACCACTATTGGGTAATCTATTAATCTTTCTTGAGAAGCTGCCTATTTTTGATGTGACATATTTCCCAAACTTTGCTTCCAGACAACCGGGGACTCTCAACTTGATAGTATCCCCAGACCATTGACAAGTTTGATTCCCATAACTTTCATCCTTGGAACCAACAATAAATACTGACCCTCTGGATACCTTCACTCTAATTTTCGCCGATTTCAGATGTTTAATTTGATTGTGAAGTCGGTTGATATATCGCTTTTTATGATGCAGACCTTGACGCAGATGATGCCAGTTAGTTTTTCTCGTCTTGAGGTTTGACGACAAGGGAAAATTACAGCCTTTTTTGGAGGCTTTCCAGTTCTTTTTCCCATAAAACTTCCGAGCTAACTTAATTTTCTTCGTGGCTCTGTTTACCCAATCTTTCGCTGACTTAACTCGTGATTTTAATTGCTTTATCTGTCTTTTTCTACATTCTTTGGCTGAGGCAGTTTTTCCTTTAGCTAATGAAATTACTCCGTTAGCATAACGCTTGCTGAGTCCGTATTTCTCTTGAATATTACTATTCCAACTGGATTGATTAAATTTTATTTCTTTATTTAATAAATGGTTAACTGTTTCAACTGTTGCTTGATAGAATATATCGGACAATGAAGTTAAAAACATCTCCAAGTCGGTGAAACCGATGGGGTTAAGTTCATCGGCAGGAGTTGGCAACCCTTTGCAATAAGTTATCGTTGTCATCGCTTTTTGGCTACCTTCCTCAGTTCGGTCACTATTTTTTTTATGCTTATGACTTCGACTCCCTTATGTACCAATTAAGTCAACAATATCATATCGACTCCGGACTACCAGCCGTCCGAGAAGCTCCGAAGCCAGCCGTTGAGTTCCCATCGGTGCAACCTGCAAGACCGTCACACAAAGTCGAGTAGCTGCTTGTTGGGGGGTAAACTAAACATTTCCTGATTATATCCGAGAAAATGTCTAGTTATGTCACTAATTGTCTAGATATTTACCGACTGTTAGTTAACCCCACCCAATTGTAGGGTGCGTTAGCGAAGCGTAACGCACCGTTGTTCAAGGCTTTGGTGGGTTAGCAAGCTACGTCCTTTGTAACGGTTTGAGGTATATTTACAGAACTTAATAGAGTTCGGTCTATTTCCACCAAGCTACTTGGAACCCGAAGCTGTTCTTGAATGCCCTGTTTCCTGTTCCCTAACCAAGGACGAATGACACACATTGTAAACAAATATTGCGGATATCATAAAAATATGTTGAGAAATGTGCCAAAACTCAAATACGGTCTTATCCTTGGAACTTAAAGAAATGTGTCGAGGTTGATGATGGAACAATTTAACAAATATCGCTTGATCTGCACCCTGAGTTTTGGCGATATCTATGGACAAGTCATTGTGTGGTTAATCGTCATTTTCATAAGTCTTGCCTCTGCACTAGCGTTGTGGAGTGCCGATCGCCAAATTTATGCGTTGGCAACGGTGGGATTAGTCTTGGTCTTATCCTTACCCTTTTTACTCTTTGCCTTTGTGACCACATTGCTGAATCATATTGAAATATTAGCGATGGATGAGCAGGAAACAACGGCTGCCGATCGCAGCAGTCGCGGTGCATCCCAACCGGCTCAGGCAACTAGCTAGTACCAGAAGGCTCTAAGTCAGACTAACTTTTCACAGGATGTGGTGTCTCTGTAGGGGCGGGTTTCACCACTATCTTTTCGCTTGCAACCGGATGTAACTAAACCCGCCCCGACTTTCGGTAGGGAATTTTAGTAATCAGTCAAGATAGATAACAGCAGAAATTCAATCGAGTTGAGATGCGAGAACACGATGTCATTATTGTCGGCGGTGGTTTAGCCGGGTGTCGGGCGGCGTTGGAAATTAAACGCACTGATCCGAAGCTGAATGTGGCACTGGTTGCCAAAACCCATCCGATTCGTTCCCACTCCGTTGCGGCGCAAGGGGGGATGGCGGCGACGCTGAAAAATGTGGATGCGGAGGATACCTGGGAAGCCCACGCTTTTGATACGGTTAAGGGATCGGATTATCTAGCGGATCAAGATGCGGTGGAAATTCTTACCCGCGAAGCTCCCGATGTGGTGATTGATTTAGAACATCTGGGGGTACTCTTTTCCCGCTTACCTGATGGTCGCATTGCCCAACGTGCCTTTGGGGGTCATTCCCATCGCCGTACCTGCTATGCTGCCGATAAAACGGGTCATGCGATTCTGCATGAACTGGTAAGTAATCTCCGCAAGAACGACGTGACGGTGTACGAAGAATGGTACGTCATGCGGCTGATTTTGGAAGATGGGCAGGCAAAAGGGGTAGTAATGTTTAACCTCCTGACGACTCACCTGCAAGTGGTACGGGCAAAAGCGGTGATGTTTGCCACCGGGGGATATGGACGGGTGTTTAATACCACGTCCAATGATTTTGCCTCGACGGGAGATGGTTTAGCCATGTCCGCGTTGGCGGGAGTACCGTTGGAGGATATGGAGTTTGTCCAGTTTCATCCGACGGGGTTGTATCCGGTAGGTGTGTTAATTTCCGAAGCGGTACGGGGTGAAGGAGCGTATCTAATTAATAGCGAAGGCGATCGCTTCATGGCAAATTATGCGCCGAGTAAAATGGAGCTCGCCCCACGAGATATTACCTCACGCGCGATCGCATTAGAAATTCGTGCGGGTCGAGGAGTGCATCCGGATGGGAATCCTGGCGGTCCTTGCGTCTATCTGGATTTGCGACACATGGGCAAGGAAAAGATCATGAGTCGTATTCCCTTCTGTTGGGAAGAAGCCCACCGACTGGTTGGGGTTGATGCCGTATACGAACCGATGCCCGTGCGTCCTACTGCCCATTATTCCATGGGTGGCATTCCTGTCAATACCGATGGACAGGTGCGAAGTGGACCCGATGGATTAGTTGACGGATTTTTTGCCGCAGGGGAATCGGCTTGTGTCTCGGTTCACGGTGCTAATCGCTTGGGGAGTAATTCCCTGCTAGAGTGCGTGGTTTACGGCAAACGAACCGGGGCTGCGATCGCGCAATATATTCAAAACCGCAAATTACCTGACATTGATGAACAACTCTATCTCAATGCTGCCCAGAATAAGATTAATGCCTTGCTGGGTCAATCCGGAAGCCTACGCATCGGTCAACTGCGTCAAAACTTCCAAGACTGCATGACTCAATACTGCGGCGTCTTCCGCACCGAAGCATTAATGCAGGAAGGATTAAATCAACTGCAACAGTTAAAACAGCAGTATGAAAATATCTATTTAGATGACAAAGGAAGCTGCTGGAACACGGAATTAATCGAGGCGTTGGAACTGCGGAATCTGATGGTGGTTGGGGAAATTATTCTCACCTCTGCCCTAAATCGCCAAGAAAGTCGCGGTGCCCATTCTCGCGAGGATTATCCCCAACGGGATGATACCAACTTCTTAAAGCATACCTTGGCATACTATTCCTCAGCCGGAATTGATTTGCAGTATAAATCGGTGGCGATGACCCGCTTTGAACCCCAAGAACGCAAGTATTAGGCATTCTTGCTCCCCTTTCCATCTCCCCTAACCCCGCTTTGAAAGGGGAGATGGAGAGGGGCTGGGGGGTGAGGACTGTAGGGGCGCAAGGCTTGCGCCCTCTCACAACCGTAACTGTGCATGATGCTTATATAGCGCTACGCGAAGCGGGAATAGGGAATAGGCAACACCTCGGCTTCGCTCGGTGTGGAATATGCAATAGTGAAGACAAAAGCTTACCTGACAAGGGATTGAGCGATTTGAATTTTTCTTGATATGTCCTAACCTTAGTGCGTAGTGCTATAACTTATAATTTATTAATCTTTTTTGACTGGCTACATAAGCTAATCATTAAGAAAATATGCAGTTTACGAAGAAAAGCATAATCATATATTTTAGTATTACATTTCTGAATTAATTCTGCTTAAAGAATTAAACTACTTGACAGTAGTTATAAAAATAATCTCCACATTACTTGGAGGTTGCCATGAATTTAATACGCAACAAGCTGATTACTACAAGTTTAGCGGTGGGAGCATCTGTCATTGGTTTTGGCGTGCTATCCCAACCCGCATTTGCGGTCAACGTAAACTTTGTTAAGGAGGGAGGGAATCCCCCCGATGGCTGGACTAACTTGAACTGGACATTGGATGGTAGAGCTGGTGTTCAAGGATCAGGTGACTGGGAGTTTTCCACCAAGGAAGATGATGGTGATCCAATAGAGGAATTGCAATGGGAATGGCAAAACCAGGAAGAGGTTCCCTGGACGTTGGATTGGGATGGAAATACGGTTTCCTTTACCATTCAAAATCAAACTATTTCATATTACCAGGCGACTCCACCAGCAACATCCTTTAATGGATTCTACCTCTGGACTCGATCACAAACCAAAGAGGGAAAAGTGGCTCCGGGTACTGAAATGCTTTTGCAAGTCGATGCGATTAACGGAATTGATATTGATCCAGTTTCGAGTTCCGCTGTTGCACCTGAACCAGAGGGTGAGCAAAATATCACCAAAAACTATTTTTCCAGCGATACCCAAATTAGCACTCTTTCTGGTATTGCTAGGATGAGTTGGTTGGATGGCGCACCTAACCCTAACCAAGCACAAGCTCGTTCTCGAGTCGAGTTAAAAATTGAGGGGTTTTCTACTCCATCCACACCCGTACCTGAACCCTTGACTCTACTTGGTTCGGCTACAGCCCTAGGTTTTGGAGCATTGTTTAAACGACAATATTCAAAACAACACAAATCCGGTTAAACCATTCAAAACATCTACCTTGAGAAAGGTTCCCTAATCTCAACCGTTAACAACCTGCCCCAACATCTGGAAAGGGCGGGTTTTGAGCAAACGTTATCATCTAATAGCGAAACGAAAGTCCCTAAACCCGCCCCTACAAACCATGATCGACTAGCGCAGTGCGATCGCGCCACCCCACACTCACATCCTCAATCGGTGATTCAGCCTATACCCTTCAGGATAATGGATGGGCGATCGGTAGCCAAGGATTCAGCTATTGACAATTTAAATATTTTGTGATATAAAAACTCGCTCAGTAGCTCCTCAACCTTAATCCCAGAGAAACTTTGTATTAGTCCTGTTTATTGTGAAGATTTGGTATGCTTGTGTTTCTCCTCTTCTCAAACCTTTACGAAACTTAATACAATGTAACCAACATTAACGATAAGCATATATCCTTAGTCATGATTGGCAGTCAAATACCCTGGATAACGACGATTATTGTATTGCCGCTGCTGGCGTCTCTAGCGATTCCTCTGATCCCTGACAAAGAAGGTAAAACCGTCCGCTGGTATGCCCTAGGGGTTGGCATGACAAACTTCCTCCTCACCATCCATGCCTTTTGGCGTCACTACGATTTACAAAATTCTCAGTTCCAACTCCAAGAAACTTATTCCTGGATTCCCCAACTAGGCTTAAATTGGTCAGTCGGAGTCGATGGACTCTCAATGCCCCTAATTGTGCTATCGGGCTTAGTTACGACTCTGGCTATTCTGGCATCTTGGAAAGTCAACCGTAAGCCTCGTCTGTTTTATGCCCTGATGCTGGTGATGTATAGCGCCCAGATTGGCGTTTTCGCGGCTCAGGACTTACTATTATTCTTCTTAATGTGGGAATTAGAACTGATTCCCGTGTATCTGCTGATTTCCATCTGGGGTGGAGAAAAGCGCCTCTATGCCGCGACTAAGTTTATTCTTTATACCGCCGCAGGTTCTATCTTCATTCTCATCGCGGCATTAGCCATGGCATTCTATGGCGACACCGTTACCTTTGATATGCAACAGCTTGCCCAAAAGCATTACCCCATGGGAATGGAATTGGCGGTTTATGCAGGCTTGTTAATTGCTTACGGCGTAAAATTACCGATTTTCCCCTTACATACCTGGTTACCTGATGCTCACCGAAAATAGGGGGTTTGGGGGACGAGAAGCCCCCGGCTTCAGACGTGGGGAGGAATAGTCCCCCAAGGCAGGCGAATCCCCCTCGATGGGGGTGAGACTGCCAGATTCAGAATGTATAGGCATAACCGTCTTTCCT
>NZ_JAVJQN010000122.1:0-71618 GCF_040218245.1 Coleofasciculus sp. E1-EBD-02
ATGACAAATGACAAATGACAAATGACAAATGCCAAATGACAAATGACAAATGACAAATGACAAATGACAAATGACAAATGACAAAAGACAAATGCCAAATGACAAATGACAAATGACAACTGACAAATGACAAATGAAAAATGACTAAAACCTATAACGCCACGGGGATTAACCTGAAAAGTATGCCGCTAGGTGAAGCCGATCGCCTAGTCACGATTTTAACGCCAGAGTGGGGATTGATTCGGGTAGTGGCACCAGGTTCCCGCAAACAGAACTCGAAATTGGCGGGTAGAATGGGCTTGTTTGTGGTGAATCAGTTATTGATTTACAAAGGGCGATCGCTTGATAAAATTACTCAAGCTGAAACCTTGGAATCCTATCCAGGATTGGCGAAGGATTTAGGGAAACTAGCTGCAAGTCAGTACCTCGCGGAATTAGTCTTGTGTCATGCTCTAAGTGAGCAACCCCAAGCTGAACTGTACGCTTTGTTTAATGAGCATCTGCGGCGATTGGAACAGTTACCCCCCTTAAGCAGCAGTCCCTCCGGTACATCTCTCCTTTTGGCACACCTTTGCCAGGGGATTTTTCACCTATTGGCGTTAGCTGGGATTGCGCCGCAAGTGCAACAGTGTTGTATCTCTCAGCATCCGATTCAGCCTGATTTTACGGATCAGAATTGGCAAGTCGGGTTTAGTGTGGAGGTGGGTGGAACCTATCGTTTAGCGGTAGAGGCGTCTCAACCTCAGAGGATACTCCATCCCGTTGCTAGCCGTAGCCATGGTGTCGATCAATCCCCTCTGCCACGGTTGACCTGTAAACTGAATGCCATTGAATTAACAATAGTACAACAGCTCGCGGCGGCTGAGTTATCCCCGTCATGCCTAGACGCGATCGCGCCCCTCTGGGTAAAAGTGGAACGCATGTTACGGGATTATGCCCAGTATCACTTTGGTCGTTCCATTCGTTCAGCCACGTTAGTAGACGCCTTGGCGATGTCTGCCGAATCATAGACCCGCCATACATAATTTACCGGACACTGCGTATCTTTAGACAAGGGCGAGTCGAGACAGGTTAATTCTCACACCGCCATATTTGTGCAGCGACTCGCTCCTACAACCGCAATAATCCCGAACATCCTGCAAATCATGACAATCGATTCTCTATAAATAATTTGTGGTCTAATTTAGCATCTGTCCACAAACGAACATAGATGGTTTTTACGGCGAAAGCAATCCTCCACGAAGTCAAAAGCCCACACTCTACCTGATTAGAGATTAGCGCTGGGTAGTTCACATGCGATGATAGAGAAAGTGTAGTTTCATACAAAACCGATCAAAATACCTGGAGTGGACGATTCACCCATTGGGGTTAATCAGCCACAGCAGCCAACTGAAGAGTAAAGAATGCGATTATCTGAATCTGAATCCAAACGAGTTAACCAACATCCTGCCCAAAAAAAGTCATCGTCTGCGACTAAGCGCAATTATCGAGAACCTCACCAGCCGCCGCGTCAAGCAGAGAACGTCCCGGCGAAAACGGCTGAACCGACTGCTGAACCAGGCAAACAGGGGTTTGTACCCGTTCTGAAAAATGGTAATTTCTTAACCTTGTGGAGTGGTCAGGTTTTTTCTCAGCTTGCTGATAAAATCTATCTGGTGTTGATGATTGCCTTGATTGCTAGCCACTTTCAGCAGGCGGGAACCAGCATCAGTGGTTGGGTTTCAGCCTTGATGATTGCGTTTACGATTCCGGCTGTCCTGTTTGGTTCTCTGGCGGGGGTGTTCGTGGATCGCTGGTCAAAAAAGGCGGTACTTGTCTCGACAAATCTGCTGCGCGGTGTCTTGGTTTGGTCAGTTCCGGCGGTGTTATGGCTGACTCAGGATTGGAGTCCCATCTATAAGTTGCCCGTCGGCTTCTATGGCTTGTTGATTATCACATTCTTAGTTTCGACCTTAACCCAATTTTTTGCCCCGGCTGAACAGGCGGTTATTCCGTTGATTGTCAAGCGTCGTCATTTGCTCTCGGCGAATTCCCTTTATACCACGACGATGATGGCATCTTTGATTATTGGATTTGCCGTGGGTGATCCGTTATTAGCCTTGACCGATAAATTAGTCGCGCAGTTAGGGATTGACTGGCAATTTGGCAAGGAATTCGTCGTTGGCGGGGGGTATGCGATCGCGGGATTGTTGCTGCTAGTGCTGAAAACTGGTGAAAACACGGAACCAACCGAAGGTGAAACCCCCCACGTTTTTGCCGATATCTGGGAGGGACTGCTTTACCTCAAACGGCAACGGCGCGTCCGCAATGCCATGATTCAATTAGTGATTTTATTCTCCATTTTCGCCGCTTTAGCCGTGTTAGCGGTACGACTCGCCGAAACCCTTCCAGGGATGAAAGCCTCCCAATTTGGCTTCTTACTGGCAATGGGCGGTATTGGAATGGCTGCGGGTGCGGCGATTCTGGGACATTGGGGTCAGCATTTTACCCACAATCGCTTGAGTCTCTATGGATCAATCGGCATGTCAGCGGCGCTAGTGGGGTTATCGGTGTTTACTCATAGTCTCTGGATGGCGTTAGGAATGACCGCCCTGTTGGGGATGTGTGGGGCGATGGTAGGGATTCCCATGCAAACCACCATTCAAGCCGAAACCCCGGAAGAGATGCGAGGGAAGGTTTTTGGACTGCAAAATAATGGCGTAAATATTGCCCTGAGTCTGCCCTTAGCCTTAGCGGGTTTAGCCGAAACCTGGCTGGGTTTAGCTCCCGTCTTATTCAGTTTAGCCATAATTGCGATCGCGGGAGGGTGCTTAAACTGGTATATTTCCGGTACAGGATCAGCGATGTTAACCCACGCTGACAAATAGAGACTCACGATTCAACTTGAATGCATATCGCCTGGATCGGAAAAAAATCACCCTTTTGTGGCAATGTCACTTACGGTCGAGAAGTTACTAATGCTTTACTCGACCGGGGATACCAAGTTAGTTTTCTCCATTTTGCCCACGACGAAACCGCCGCAGATCCTCTGTGTTCGGGTTGTCAGGAGGTATCCCTCCCTTGCTTGTATAAGTCCCAAGTTTATACGATTCCCTCTCCTAAAGCGAGTAAGGTTTTAAAACAGGCTCTACAGCAACTCCGCCCGGATTTAGTCCATGCGTCTCTCACTTTGTCTCCCTTAGATTTTCTGCTTCCAGAAATCTGTGAAGACCTGAATTTACCCCTCGTTGCCACATTTCATCCCCCCTTTGATGGCAAACGCCGCAATTTTAAATCGGGAACCCAACTGGTTGCTTATCAACTCTATGCCCCGTTTCTGGCACACTATGATCGGGTGATTATCTTTTCTCAACTGCAACGGGATTTGCTGGTGCGTTTGGGAGTTCCTCGCCATAAACTCGCCGTAATTCCCAATGGAGTTGATGTGCAGAAATATGCTCCTGGCACATCGAATTTGAAAGTCCGATTTGATGCCCAACGTCTATTTGTTTATCAAGGTCGCATTGCTACAGAAAAAAATGTAGAGGCGTTACTCAAGGCGTGGAAACAGTCGGAAATGGGCGGTCGTTGTAAGCTTTTGATTGTCGGGAATGGACCTCTGGTTCCCACGTTAAGACCTTTTTATGATAGATCCGATGGGATTCTCTGGTTAGGATTTGTGGCAGATGAACAGCAGCGGATTGAGATTCTGCAAGCCGCCGATGTATTTATTTTGCCGTCGTTATTAGAAGGACTCTCCTTATCATTACTCGAAGCCATGGCTTGTGGTTTGGCTTGTGTCGCCACTGATGCGGGGGCGGATGGTGAGGTTTTAGAAGGTGGCGCGGGTATTATTCTGAATACCCATCGGGTCACGTCTCAATTGAATACGCTATTGCCCTTGTTACGAGATCATACGGAATGGACAACGCTTCTGGGTCAAAAAGCTAGAGCTAGAGTTTTAGAACGCTATACCCTGAGTGGGAATATTAGTCAATTAGAAATTTTATATAAAGAGGTGTTGAAAGGAACTCAGGCTTATGTTCCTTATCCTAGTCCCTCTTCCTTATGAGCAATGCCAATTCGGGGGAATGGGAGGGCAGAGGGAGCAGAGGGAGCTGGGGAAGCAGAGGGAGCAGGGGGAGCAGGGGAAGCTGGGGAAGCTGGGGAAGATTGTGTAGGGGCGGGTTTCACTATTATCTTTTCGGTTACACCCAGATGTAACTAAACCCGCCCCGACGTTACAAAGGACAAAAGACCTAAATCGAATGTCACTGACTTAAGCTGGGTTCGTAGTAGGCACTTTAGTGCCAGAAGCGCTTAAGCGCTTACTACAAACTCTAAAGTCAGTGGCATTCGACCTAAATCACTCTGTCGGATGAGTCTAATGGGTGATGTTGAAGTCGTTACTTCTGCCATATCTTAAAGAAAGGTTACATCTTCCCCAGCTTCCAGACGTGCCGTGGCACTGCATTGCCTCCTCATACCAAATCCGCCTTTGTACATTTATACCTTGAGTCCTGTTGCCTGTTGCCTGTTGCCTTGTCCCCACCATAAAGGGGGGTTAACCCGAAGTATCAACCAACAGCTTGGTCAAGATTGCGCTACAATGTAAAGTAGTGTTAAGTAAAGTAACCAGATATTCATCAACTTATCGTTACAAACCTAGTGACCTCGATTCGTCAAAGAGGAATAACCGTGACTCAGACAGCACCAAATCCCAAGAAAAGCCAGTTGAATAGTTCTTCTATCGCCAAGCCTGCCGAACTCAAACAGGATGTCGATGTTGTATTCTATCTCCCTGACGCTGAAGCCGACACTTATGCACAAGATGCAGGTTCCTCTCCCCAATCTGGAACCGAGAACGCCAAAAAAGGCTGGCTATCTGGTGGAAAAGGGCTGTTTTTGGGTATCGGCATTGGTGTCCTCTTAGCGTTAGGGGCGACGCGCTTAGTCTCGTCTCAACAAGCAGACGCCCCAACAGCAGAACCTCCCGTCGCCACATCATCTGCCCCTAGTCAAAGCGTAACTGTAGCCCAAGTGACATCCGAGAGTGTCAACCGCCGCTTAGACGCCACCGGAAGTGTCGCTGCTTTTGAAATGAGTCCCGTCTTGTCTCAGGCGACAGGCTTACAAATTCAACAGGTGTTAGTGGAAGAAGGACAGGTTGTCAAAGCTGGACAGTTATTAGCCCGTCTGGATGATTCGGTACTCCAGGCACAATTACGCCAAGCCCAAGCATCTGTGGCTCAAGCCGAAGCCCGCCTCGCGGAACTTCGGGCGGGTTCCCGTAGTGAAGAAATTGCCCGTGCTAAAGAATCCGTCAGCAGCGCTGAATCTGCTGTTGCAGCCGCTGAGTCAGACTTAGAATTAGCTAGAACCCGGGTCGATCGCAATAAAATACTCCAAGCTGAAGGGGCTATTGCCCGCGATCGCTTAGATGAAGTCTACAATCAAGAACGCAGCTATCGTTCCCAACTCGAACAGGCACAAGCCCGGTTACGAGAAGCCAACCAGCAACTTGCTCAACTCCAAGCTGGACCTAGGCGGGAAGTGATTACCCAAGCCGAAGCCCAACTCGCCCAGGCACAGGCGCAGGTGCAATCGACGATGGCACAACTCAACAACACCCGCATCGTTGCCCCCGTGAGTGGTAAAATAGCTGAACGGAATGCCCGTGTGGGAGATGTCACCTCTGGTTCCCAAACCCTATTCAAAATCATCGAAAATGGACGTTTAGAACTGATTGTTAACGTCCCCGAAACCCAACTTCCCCAAATTAAACCGGGACAATCGGTAACGATTACCTCAGATGCGGATAGTAGCTTGCAACTGTCGGGTAACGTTCGGGAAATTGACCCGATGATTGATGAAGCATCGCGTCAGGCGCAGGTGAAGATCGATTTACCTGCCTCAGCATCATTAAAACCGGGTATGTTTTTACGGGCGTCAATTACCACCTCAGCCGCCCAAGGGTTAACAGTACCCGCCAAAGCTATTTTGCCTCAAAGTGACGGTAATGCGATCGCCTATATCGTGCAACCCGATAATACGGTTAAAGCCCAGTCTGTAGAGGTGGGCGAACTTCTGAGTGATAATCAGGTTGAAATTAAAAGTGGGTTGTCTCCTAGCGATCGCGTTGTGGTTAAAGGTGCAGCTTATCTCAAAGATGGCGATAACGTGAATGTTGTCAACTGATTGGGTAAACAGTCCCAAACAAGTACGGGAGAACATTCTCATCCCGTAACCATCCCGTCACTCTATTTTTCTGATCGTATCGTACTGGCGTGACCCACCTAAAATGGTGAAATAGATTTGGTTCGTAGTGAGGGCTTTAGCCCTCTCCAGCTAGGCGTTAAAGCACGCTTTGTGCTTACTACAAACAAAGTCCTATTTTAACCCGGTCACGCCAGTACTGAACGTTAGACTCAATCCAAAGCGGAGTTTGGGTTATACTCAACGTAGGAGGACTAAGCTGTTTTTCCTTAACACTGATCATGAGATTTATTAGTCCCAAGACTGACTTTGCGTTTAAGAAAATTTTTGGCTCAACACGCAGTCAAAAAATCCTCATCAGCTTTCTTAACGCTATCGTTTATGAAGGCAAAAATACTATAAAATCATTAGAAATAATCGCTCCCTATAATCCGGGGAGTACCAGCACGCTTAAAGATACTTATCTCGATGTTAGGGCAGTTTTAGATAATGGCTCTACAGTAATTATTGAAATGCAAGTCTTAAACGTTGAAGCATTCGAGAAACGAGTGATTTACAATATTGCCAAGGCTTATGCAAACCAATTAGATATGGGAGAACAGTATACAAGATTACAACCATTTATTGCTTTGAGTATTGCTGATTTTTTGCTGTTTAAAAATAGCTCACAAATGATTAATCGGTTTCGACTCAAGGAAGAAAAACAGCTATTTAACTATCGAGACGAGTTAACATTAATTTTATTAGAATTGCCAAAATTCAATAAAGAACTATCAGAATTAGAAACCCTTAGCGATAAATGGATTTATTTTCTCAAAGCTGCCCCCAGTTTAGAGAGGGTTCCCGAATCCCTAGGGGCAGTGCCGGAAATAGAAGAAGCGTTAACTATTGCCAGTCGTGCTAATTTAAGTAATCAAGAATTAGAGGAGTTGCACAAGCAGGAAGTATTTATCGGAGATAGGAAGGGTGAGATTGCTCTTGCAAAAATTGAGCAGAATTTAAAATTTATTTCCCTGGTCATTGAACAGAAATTCGGAGCAGTTAATCCAGAAGTAATGACTACTATAGAGAAATTGTCGTTGTCAGAATTAGACCGTTTGGTTGAGACGATTTTAACGTTTAAAGCTATGGAAGACTTGGAATGTTGGTTATATAATTAATTGCAATCATAACAATTACACTCACCTTAAACTTGATGGCGCTAAAGCGCAACTACATACAAACGAAGTTTATGTCTTTTAATCTATCCGCTTGGTCAATTAAAAAACCTGTTCCGACGATTGTCTTATTCCTAATTTTGGGCATCTTTGGTTTGGTGTCCTTTTTTCGCTTAGGAATTGACAGTAATCCGAATATCGATATTCCCGCCGTGATGGTAACAGTTACCCAACCCGGTGCGGGACCTACGGAATTAGAAACTCAAGTCACTAAGAAAATAGAAGATTCGGTGGCGGGGTTGGGAAATATTGATGAACTAACCTCCACGGTGACGGAAGGGAGTTCCACCACTACCGTTAGTTTTGTCCTGGGAACGGATAGCGATCGCGCGACGAATGATGTGCGGAATGCGGTTGCCCAAATTCGTCAGGATTTGCCCCAAGATGTGAATGAACCGATTGTTAAGCGTCTGGAGTTTGCTGGCGGTTCGATTATGACGTATGCGGTGGCGTCTGAGACGCGATCGGTTGAACAATTAAGCGATTTAGTCGATCGCACGATTAGCCGCGCCCTGCTGAATGTACCTGGCGTGGCGCAAATTGACCGTTTGGGGGGTGTGGATCGGGAGATTCGGGTTGATCTTGATCCGAGTCGTTTGCAAGCTTATGGGATTACCGCCACCCAAGTTAATGATCAAATTCGGAATTTGAATATTGACTTACCCGGAGGGCGGGGAAATGTCGGCGGAAGTGAGCAAAATATTCGGACGCTGGGAAGTGCAGAAACGGTTGAGGAATTACGCAGTTATCGGATTGTTCTGCCCAATGGTGCGACGGTTCCCTTGTCCAGTTTAGGGGAAGTAGAGGATAGTTTTGCTGAACAGCGACAGGCGGCGTCTTTGAATGGGGAATCCGTGGTTGCTTTTTCGGTGCGGCGGAGTACGGGGAGTACGTTAGTCACCGTGGAAGAAGGGGTACGTGAAGCTGTTTCAGAATTGGAAAAAACCCTCCCCGATGATGTAACTCTGGCACTCATTTTTACCCGTGCCGATGCGATTCGGGATTCCTATCAAGCCACAATTGATGCCTTAATTTTAGCCTGTATTTTAACAGTGATTGCCGTCGGTTTGTTTTTGCGGGATTGGCGAGTCACACTGATTACGGCTACAGCGTTACCCCTATCGATTATTCCTACATTTGGGGTGATGAAAATCTTGGGGTATACCTTAAACGGGATGACGTTATTGGCGTTAGCTTTAGCCGTGGGTAACTTAGTCGATGATGCGATTTGTATGATTGAAAACATCGACCAGCACTTAGATATGGGCAAAAAGCCCTTTAACGCTGCATTGGATGCTTCACGGGAAATTGGGTTAGCGGTGGTGGCGACAACTGCCACGATTGTGGCGGTGTTTCTTCCGGTGGCATTTATGGGGGGTGTACCGGGTCAGTTTTTCCAACCGTTTGGCGTTACTGTTGCTGTTTCCACGATGTTTTCTACATTGGTGGCTTGTACGATGACGCCGATGTTGAGTGCTTATTTGCTGAAATCGAAAGGGAATAGGCAACAGGCAACCCTTCAACTTCGTTCAGGGCAGGCAGGCAACAGGCAACAGGGGCAAAAACGAATTCACCCTTACCGCAATCTACTCACTTGGGCATTACGTCATCGAATTACAACTTTATTAATTGCGGTTGCTTTCTTTATCGGTAGTTTACAACTGGTGCCGTTAATTCCCAAGGGGTTATTTGATAGCGGGGATACGGGGTTGAGTACAGTTATGGTTGAACTTC
The DNA here is from genome assembly GCF_040218245.1 of Coleofasciculus sp. E1-EBD-02. NCBI lineage: Bacteria > Bacillati > Cyanobacteriota > Cyanophyceae > Coleofasciculales > Coleofasciculaceae > Coleofasciculus > Coleofasciculus sp. E1-EBD-02. The sequence continues at coordinate 9,147 of NZ_JAVJQN010000122.1, forward strand.
CTCCTGGATCAACCTTGAGTGAAACTGAAGCGATTATGCAACAACTCAACCAATCGTTGCAAGAAAATCCGGCGGTTGAAAAAGTTTTTACTACGGCGGATAAGATCAATTCGGGTACAGTCTACGCCAACCTGCTACCTAAAGATGAACGGGAGGTTTCCCAGCAGGAATTTGAACAACAAATGCGCCAGGTGTTTCAAACCATTCCGGGGGCGCGGATTAGTTTCCAAAGTCAAGGTGCAGGGGGAGGAGGTAAGGATTTATCGATTGTTCTCAAGAGTGAAAATGCCCCAGCGCTGACGCAAACAGCGGAAACCTTGGAGAAACAAATGCGCGATATTCCGGGATTGGTGGAAGTGACATCCAGTACCAGTTTAGTTAAGCCGGAAATTGTGATTCAGCCTGATCCAGAACGGGCAGCGGATTTGGGCGTTTCTGTAGGCGCGATCGCACGCACGGCATCGTTAGCGTTAATTGGCGATAATGAGTCGAATCTGGCGAAGTTTGATTTAGCGGATCGGCAAATTCCGATTCGGGTACAACTTGATCCAGAAACTCGCGCCGATATTAGTACGCTGAAAAATTTACAGGTTCCCAGTCAAACCGGGAATTTGGTTCCGATTAGTGCGGTGGCGGATATCCGTTTGGGAAGTGGTCCAGCGCAAATTGACCGTTTTGATCGCAATCGTCAGGTATCGGTGGAAGCGAATTTAGAAGGAATTTCTCTGGGGGATGCGTTAGAAACGGTTAAAGCATTGCCCGCGATGAATCCCCTCCCGCCAGAGGTATCCGAGGAACCGGCTGGTGATGCCAAGATTATGCAGGATATTTTTACCCGGTTTGCTACCGCATTAGGGGCGGCGATTCTCTCGATTTATGCGATTCTGGTGTTGCTGTATAGCAATTTCTTGTATCCCTTTGGGATTTTAGTCGCCCTACCGTTATCCATTGGTGGGGCGTTACTGGGGTTGTTAGTGACGCAGAAAGAGTTAGGCTTGTTTGCCCTAATTGGCATTGTTTTGCTGATGGGATTGGTGACTAAAAACGCGATTTTATTAGTAGACTTTGCTTTAGCTGGGATAAAAGAAGGAAAACCCCAGTTTAAGGCAGTTGTTGAGGCGGGAGTGTCTCGGTTACGCCCAATTCTGATGACATCGGTGTCTACAATTGCGGGAATGATGCCCATTGCCTTAGAATTAGGGGCGGATGGCGAGGTACGCAGTCCGATGGCGATCGCGGTAATTGGTGGGTTTACGACTTCAACTTTGTTAACCTTGGTGGTGGTTCCCGTGTTATTTACTTATGTGGATAACTTATATCGCTGGATTCGGGGATTATTTGGGGGAAAGAAAAAGCCGGTTCAGTTATAACTAGGGGCTGCTGAATAAGTGTTGTGGTGAGGGGGAGCTGGGGAAGCTGGGGAAGCTGGGGGAGCTGGGGAAGCTGGGGAAGCTGGGGGAGCTGGGGAAGCTGGGGAAGCTGGGGAAGCTGGGGGAGCAAGGGTATATTTTTCCTGAGCCAGGTGATGCCATACATTTGAAGGATGCTACCCGATTTCCGTGAATCAAACCCTCTGTCAATAAAACTCACAGTATTGATGGGCTTTGCGGTTTTGGCTTTGTGCAGCAAGCCCTAACTAGGGGCTGCTGAATAAGTGTTGTGATGGGAATAGGCAATAGGGAATGGGCAATAGGCAATGGGCAATGGGCAATGGTTTCAACCACCTGTTGAGTCAGGATTCTTCTGCGATCGCGGGATAGGGAAATAATTCGCGAAATCCCTGCCTTCGCTGTTGCGGAGACTCTGGAGTCAAATAACTCCACAGGGTTTCCCAATAAAAAAAGGATACACCATCAAAGGCGCGATCGCGAACGGCTTCAACTTGGGCTTGAATTTGTTCAAAGGGAATCGGATCACCTAAGGTTCCTGTTAAAATGCCAATACTTACCGGAATAGTTCGCCGCGCCATGCGTACTGCGGGTTGATTAAGTTCCGCCGTAAAACGACTCAACTCATCCCGATAAACCTGTAACACTAATTCATCCACCCAACCCCGTTGTACCCAGGTTTGCCAGTCTTGGAGATAATGTTGATAAGCAAAGGCTTGGGGATTGGGTGAAAGCGAGATGATACAATCCGGTTTAATTGATTTAACCGTCTGGACAATCTCTCCCATAAACTCGCTAATCTTATTCGCCCGCCAGCGCATCCATTCACTATTTAACGGCGAATTCGGGGGAGGATTCCCATAATGTTCTTGCTGATAACGCTCAATGGTATAGGGATCATAACCCAATTCCACAGGCATCCCAAAGTGATCATCCAACTGAATTCCATCCACATCATATTGGCTGACTACTTCCTTAATTAGATCCAGGATAAGCTGTTGTACCTCTGGATGCAACGGATTCAGCCATAAGAGTTGGGGATTCTCCGGATCAAATTTTTGAGTTAAACTCTGAGTTATCCAGGTGGGATGACGCCGCGCTAATTCAGAATAAATCGGTGTCATAAATCCATACTCAAACCAAGGAATTATCCGTAACCCTTGGCGATGTCCCTGCTGTACAATTTCTTCTAAAACATCTCCATTGAGGCGCATAATTGCTAGCAAAGGTTCTTGTGTCGCCACCGCACTCGGATAAAACGTATGTCCCCGATTCCAAACCACCGGATACACCGTGTTAAAGTTCAGTTTAGACAATTGCGCGATCGCTCGGTTAATTCCCCACGGCGAAAATAATACACCACTGGCGACATTTGTCAACCAAACGCCTCTAATTTCTGTAATTTTTGTTGGCGTTTGAGAACGCGCCAAAGATGGGGAAAATACAATCGATTTAGCAACCAGTAGGACAATACTGAATACCAGCCCTAATGCTAGAAAAACCCTGAATCTACGTTGACGTTTGTCATTCGTCATTTGTCATTCGTCATTCGTCATTCGTCATTTGTCATTTGTCATTTGTCATTTGTCATTTGTCATTCGTCATTCGTCATTTGTCATTTGTCATTCGTCATTTGTCATTTGTCATTTGTCATTTGTCATTTGTCATTTGTCATTCGTCATTTGTCATTTGTCATTTGTCATTTGTCATTTGTCATTTGTCATTTGTCATTTTATGGGCTTTTGTGTTTCTCTAATATTTTCCCTACACCCTACACCCCATACCCCACACCCCATACCCTACACCCCATACCCCACACCCCATACCCTACACCCCATACCCTACACCCCATACCCCACACCCCATACCCCATACCCCACACCCCACACCCCACACCCCACACCCCACACCCTGCCTCCCCTTGATAAGGGGAGGGTTAGGGTGGGGTCAGATCAAGGTATTGCTTTCTTTTTGAAGCTCAAGTTGACATCAATGAAGGCTTGCGCCCGATTCTATAGGCATTAATTTTCGTCAAACAGCCGTTGAGTAAACAAATTGGTTATTAGCTTGAAATCCAACGCCTTGGTTACTAGCTGGAAATCCTCCCCCTTTACTCCCCTGCATCTCGTTAATATCTAAACCATAGAGTTTTGCACCTTCCAAATTGGCATCCAGCAACTCAGCTTTTCTGAGAATTGCCCAGGTTAGATTCGCATTCTCCAGATTCGCATTCTCCAAATTAGCGCCCGTCAAATCTGCGCCTTGGAGATTCGCCCAATCCAGTTTAGCGGATTCTAAATTCGCGGCAATCAAACTTGCCCCTTCTAAATTCGCCCGACTTAATCTCGCGCCACTGAAATTAACCCCTTCTAAATCAGCGCCCGCTAAATCTAAATCTTTTAACCAGGCGTAGCTGAGATTGACAAAACTCAGTGCTGACCCATAAACCCTAGCACCAATCAACCGTGCTTCCGATAAATTTGCCCATTTAAAATTCACGCCCGTTAAATTTGCATCCCGCAAATTCGCCCGTTCTAACTGCGCTCCGCAAAGATTTGCACCCCATAAGTTAGCCCGTCGGAGGTTTATACCATTCAATATTGCCCCACTGAGTTTAGCACCCGTGAGCTTTGATTTGACCATAAAAGCACCATTGATATTGGCTTTAGTCAAATCAGCATCAACAAGTTTGGCATCGCTCATTTTAACGTAATTAAGATTCGTCCAATTCATCTGAGCGCCACTCAAATCAGATTTGAGTAAAAATGCTCTGGTCAAATCAGCACCTCTGAGATTCGCCCCTGTTAGGTTAACTCCGATTAACATAACTCCCCTGAGGTTAGCCCCACTGAGGTCAATCCCGGTGAATTCTCGATTTCCTTGTTCGTACAGTTTGAGAAGTTGTCTAACGTTCATAGCTACAACGTCCACTAAGTATTTATGATTTGGGCAAAGTTGAATGATTGATAATTTTAATGGAATTCTCTTTCTACTTTAATCCTGATAGTTAATGAATAAACATTCTTTGAAAAAATTTACGTTTATGCCCAAAGTCCTTAAACTGTAGTATAATCCATCCTTTATCTCTGATCCTATTCCTAGAAACCGGGTTTCTCGTCAGGATAACAACGCAATATCAACCTTTCACCCAAAGAAACCGGATTTCTTGACCGATGTCCTAGGACATCGCCAAAATGTTCCTGTCTGACTTTACTAATAAAGATTATACTGCTATACGATTGCCATTTCGCCCAAATCGCCGCCTTCTTTATCAAGCTTAAAGAAATTGTTTAGTAATATTAATTTCAACCCTGTCCGCCTAATAATTCAGATTACACTGCCATACTTGTCATACACCCTATACCATTTAAATTGGCAAGTAATGGGCTGATATAGTGATGATTAGAAAAAACTAAATAATTGTATGACAAATGACGACTGATTTTTAAGCCAGGGTGTGAATTTGACCCGCTTGAACAGAAAGAATTTGGGAGGAGTTCAACCACTGAGAATCAAATGCACCTAAGTGAGTGGTTGTAATCAGGGTTTGAAACCGATCTTGAATCGCATCCAAAAGCTGATTTTGGCGGTTAGGATCAAGTTCTGCCAAAACATCATCTAGTAATAACAGGGGCGGTTCACCCACAACTTCTTCTATTAGTTTTAACTCTGCCAATTTTAGTGCCAAAACCAACGTCCGTTGTTGTCCTTGAGAACCATAGGAACGGGCAGGGGTTTGGTTAATTGTAAATTCCACATCATCTCGGTGTGGACCAACCAGAGTTATTCCCTGACGCTGTTCAGGAAAACGACGATGATGGAGTTTATCTAAAAATGCCTGTTGAACACCTTCTGGGTCATCCTTCTCTAGGTTGACATTTGGCGCGTAGGTCACTTCCAGTAACTCTGTTTTACCACTAATACTACTATGCCAAGATTGAGCAAGTGGTGCTAATCGTTGCAACACTCTAGCACGACGCCGAGTCACACGCGACCCAGCCGTTGCCAGTTGTGCATCCCAAAGCGCCAGTTCTGCCTGGGGCTGCTTTGATATTACCCCCTCTGGTGTCCTCTCTTCTTCCTGCTTCCGGATGGTTTTGAGCAAGGCATTGCGCTGGCGCAGGACTTGATTATACTGCTGCAAAATATAAGCATAAATCGGTTCAAGTTGGGTGAGAATAGAATCCAACCAATTCCGGCGTCGTTCCGGACTTCCACGAACTAAATCCAAATCCAGACTGGAAAACTGTACCGCATTCAAAATCCCCAAAAAATCAAGCTGGCGACGTAAGGATTCGCGATTTAAAGCAACAGTCCGGCGTCCCTGACTGCGAAGGGTTAAGCCCAGTTCAATGGAACCATACGCCCGTTCCAGGATAGCCTGAATCTGACCCATCGAGGCATCCTCCAACACCATTTCGCGATCGCGCCCTGAACGATGACTCTTCAGCGTCGAGAGTAATTCTACCGCTTCTAGCAGATTGGACTTTCCCTGAGCATTATTTCCCACCAAAATCGTTTTCGGTGCTTCAAAATTAACCAAACAATCCTTGTAATTCCGAAACTGGCGCAACTTTAAGCGTTTTAAGTACATTGGTCATGGTTGACTGGTGACTATTAATTGCTCCCAATTACCTGTTCCCTGTTCCCTGTTCCCTGTTCCCTGTTCCCTGACCAATCACCGATTCTTGTACCAACGAATAAACAGTTTCTCCAACTCAACCCAAATAAACAATGACGTACTAAATCCTAAGCAAATCAGCAATTCAGTAAGCGTGAGCGGTTCTGTACCAAAGAAATTTTGTAAAAATGGCACATAAACCAATGCCAATTGTAAGATAGTCGTGACCGTGACTGCCCAAATTAAATAGGGATTCGAGAACAGATTTATCTCAACCGTTAAACGAGTATTGGAACGAACCGCGATCGCATGTCCCATCTGAGCCAAACATAACGTGGTAAAGACCATCGTCTTCCAGTGGAGTGGATAATAGTCATAAGCCAGCGCCATTAAAATAATCGTGACAATGGCGAAAATAATCCCAATCCGCACCATATAGGCACCCAGCCCCCGGGCAAAAATACTCTCACGGGGACTAAAGGGAGGACGCTTCATCACATCCGGTTCAGCCGGTTCTACCGCCAACGCTAAAGCAGGTAAGCCATCAGTCACTAAGTTCATCCAGAGAATTTGTAACGGGGACAGGGGAACATCTTGGAGTCCCATAATCGGTGCTGCGGCAATCGTTAACACCTCACCAATGTTACTGCCCAAGATATAACGAATAAAGCGACGGATATTATCATAAACCGTGCGACCTTCTTCCGTGGCAGCAACAATCGTGGCAAAGTTATCATCCAGCAATACCATATCACTGGCTTCTTTACTCACATCTGTCCCCGTAATCCCCATAGCAATCCCGATATCCGCTTGCTTCAGGGCGGGAGCATCATTTACCCCATCCCCCGTCATCGCCACGAATTCACCTTGACGCTGAAGCCCTTGGACAATCCGCAGCTTATGTTCCGGAGACACACGAGCATAAACGCTCACCTCTTCCACCTGGTTGTCAAGATCCGATTGGGAAAGCTTTTGTAACTCCTGACCCGTGAGAACCCGATCATGTTGATCCGCAATACCCAACGCATGAGCGATCGCGCGAGCCGTAAGCTGATGATCGCCTGTAATCATCACCGGGCGGATACCCGCATTCCGACAACGGCGCACGGCATCCATAACTTCTGGACGAGGGGCGTCTAACATCCCCACCAGCCCTAACCAAACTAACTCTTGCTCAGTCGTTTCACTAGAATCTACCCCGTCATCAGGTGCAGCATCTAGAGGCTTATAGGCAAACCCCAAGACTCGCAATCCCGCCCCAGCCATTTGATTATTGTGTCGCAAAATATCCGTCCGTTGCTCGTCGGTCAATACCTCGGTGCGATCGCCCGCCTGCAAAGAATGGCAACGCTCTAAGACTAACTCAGGGGAACCCTTGGTAAACATCAGGTAGGTTCCTTGTCCATCATTCGTTCCCACTGAGCCATTTGACCCTTGACAGATTACACTCATGCGCTTTCGCTCTGAGGAAAAGGGAATTTCACCGACCCGAGGAAACTGACGCCGCAACGGTTCTTTATCAACACCCCCCTTCCCGGCTAAGGTAATTAATGCCCCTTCAGTGGGGTCTCCTAAAATCAGCCAATCATCCTGTTCATACTGCAAAATAGCATCATTACAGAGGGCGCACCCTTGCAGTAAGACCTGTAATTCGGGATACTCTTGGGTAGAAACGGCTGTCTCGGCGATGAGAAATTCCCCGTTAGGCGCATACCCTTCTCCCGTAACTTGGAACGTGTGCTGGGGCGTGATTACCCATTGCACAACCATCTTATTTTGAGTCAGGGTACCCGTTTTATCCGAACAGATCGTCGTCACACTCCCTAAGGTTTCCACGGCTGGAAGTTTACGGATCAGAGCATGGCGACGTACCATGCGTTGAGTTCCTAGTGCCAAGGTAACGGTAATTACAGCAGGTAAGCCTTCTGGCACCACCGCTACCGCCATACTCAGGGACACTTCCACCAGTTGTTGCAGAACACCTAAATCCCCGCCACTTTGAATTAAGCCACCAACAACAACCAGCACCACCAAGATCAGAGAACCACTGACCAAGACATTTCCCAATTGGGTCATCCGCTGTTGCAAGGGCGTCGGTTCACTTTCCACCCCTTGCAGCATTTCCGCAATCCGTCCCAGTTCCGTCTTCATCCCTGTGGCTGCAACCAAGACGGTACCACGACCTTGAACGACTTCGGTACCTTGAAAGACTAAATTAATGCGATCGCCTAAAGGGGTATCCTCCGCTAAAGTGAGGGCAGCTTCCTTATTCACCGCGTTCGCTTCTCCAGTTAAAGCCGATTCCCGGATCTGGAGGTTTGATTCCTCAATTAACCGTCCATCAGCCGCAATTTGCACACCCGCTTCCAGGAGCATAATGTCTCCAGGGACAAGCTGTTTGCTATCCACCTCCATCGGTCTACCCTCGCGGAGGACACGGACTTTGGGAGAGGCTAGATTTTTCAGGGCGGCGAGGGCTTTTTCAGCACGACTTTCTTGGAGATAGCCCAAGACACCATTAAGAATAACGATTAATAGAATCGCGATTGTATCCTTGAATGGAACTTGACCCGCCTCTAATCCTCCTTGTCGCCAATCGATCAGATCAATGACTCCGGAGATGATTGCCACCACAATCAGCATAATCAGCATGATGTTGGTGAACTGATCCAGAAGAATCACCCAAGAACTGCGACCCGCAGTTTCTTCGAGTTCATTCAATCCGTAGTATTGCGATCGCTCTCTGACTTGTTCAGAGTTCAAACCCGTCTGGGGATTGCTATCCAGTTGGGCAAGGGAATCGTCTATGGATTGGGTATGCCATGCATTTAACGGATCAGGCAACGAATGGGAACGATGAGATGAAGTCACGGGGCAGGTTTGCATAAACATGATACCCAATCAATCATAGTCTTTTCAGTCAGTAACTGTAAGCAGAGGATTGGAGATGGTTCAGACATAGCATACTACGTCTCTACTGGCATCGAGGAAGGAGTCAACCTATTTGATGAGAGTGCGATCGCGACTTGACTCAAAACTTGAAATGCCTTCAGGCTCAGGGTTTTACCGTCTTTCGGTTCGGCTTCATTAGGCAAATTTTCATAAATTTCTGTTCTACCCCTGAGATAAATATAGAAGGTTAGTTGAATACAGCCTTAACACATAGTTAGTCAATGAGGATGATCACTATGAAAGTAAAAGCTCTTTTGAGTTCTACATTATTGGCATTGGCGTTCCCTCTTAGTGCTTTCGCCAGTGCTTATACTCAAAGCTATCCCTCACATTCAAGTCAGGGACTGTTTAATCATACAGGAACTGTTGAAATTGCTCAACGGCAACGGTATGTAACTGCTCAATATGTCTCGTCACGGTTGTACCGCTCAGAATCACGGATCTTAAATATAGCCCGTGATGCTTCTAATAAAGTGAACTGGAAGTCTATCAACGTTGAAACGTTTAGCGCTGACCGGATGAGGCTTAATATCGTTGGGAAAGTTCCAGTAGGCGGAATATGGGTGAAAGATAATAATATTCGCGTTGGACTTTTTTTGCAGCGCGATCGCCAAGGTAATTTCCGAGTGGTTGATTACGACTTTCGTGTTTGGGGGGGTCATCATACTGGTCGCGTCAGAAGGGAAGCGGCGAAAGAGTTAAGAACTCTACCCAATCATTATCCTCGTTTCCAGCGGGTACTTAACAGTATCCTTGCTCAGGGTAATCAGAGGGGAGGATCAGTTAGAGCCGTTACCGTAGATCGGTTACCGTAAATTAATGGTTCGACTTCTATCCCTTACTCAGAAAAGTTTTCAGTCACTCTAGGGGCTATAGTCCCATTAGAAGCGAAGCTTTTAGAGCATTATTCAAGGCTAAAACTCTTAAATTTGTATCCAAGAGCTTCGCTTTTTTCACTTCAGGGATTTTTCAAAGGAGGAGCCAATGTACAATAATAGCGCCTTAGTCAAATCAATCCTGATTCTAGCCGCTAATCCTCAAGGAACCTCAAAGCTTCGTTTAGATGAGGAAGTCCGCGAAATTGATATTGGGCTACAACGTTCTCAGAAACGTGAGCAATTTGTTTTAAAACAACAATGGGCAGTACGTCCAAGGGATATTTATCGAGCTATTCTAGATGTTCGACCACAAATTGTTCATTTTTGTGGTCATGGAGAGGGAAACGAAGGATTAGTCTTTGAGGATGAAAGCGGGAGAACTAAATTTGTTGATTCCGAAGCATTGGCTAATTTATTTAAACTTTTTTCTACTCAAGTAGAATGTGTACTGCTCAACGCCTGCTACTCCGAAATTCAAGCGACAGCAATTAGTCAGTATATTGATTATGTAATTGGGATGAAACAGGGTATTGGAGACAAGGCGGCAATTAACTTTGCTGTCGGTTTCTATGATGCGTTAGGTGCAGGAAAATGCTATGATTTTGCTTTCAATCTTGGCTGTTTAGCTATTCAGTTATCAGGTATGTCTGAGGAATCTACTCCAGCTATAAAAAAAAACGATGAACATGACAGATGAACAATTCCAACAAGCAATTGCTCTGATTTGTGGTAATATGGGTCTCACATCCTCAGAGAGACGGAAAGCAATTAATCGGTTACTAATTGCACTTCAGCAATTACCCCAACTATGTAAATCGTCTCATCCCCTTTATTTTGAAGCTTTAGACAAAACTTGGGAGTGGGTTAGTGAAAATATCTGTACGTTTCAACCCAAGCCACATCTGTCCATTCAAAGAAGCTTAGTGAATTGGATTAACGGATATTTAAGGTGGAGAATCAAGGATTTATATCAAAATAGCCAATCTGATCAAGAATACAGTTTAGATGTTCTCATCAATGAAAATGATGGAAATCAAACAAGGTGGCTTGATCAACTATCAGAAACTGGATTTAATCCTCCTAAGCTGAGTGGACTTGATGCTTATCTTGAAGAACGAAGAAGAGAAAAGAATCGTATGATTTGGCAAAGATTTCATAACTATGTTACAGAAGATCCAGAAAAGCGCTTGCAAAATTGCCACCCTCGCCAACATCCTAATTGTCACTGTCAGTATCTTTGTCAACAACTACTTTTTCAAGAACCTCCAGAACCTTTGGCTAAAATCAGCCGAGAGTTAGGTGTCAATTACCAGACTCTCAACTCACACTGGAAAAACAGGTGTCTGCCACTCTTGCAACAAATTTTAGAGGCTCTAGGATATTCAAGGAACGAATAATTATGAACAGTCAAGAAAACCAATTTTTAGAAGTTCCACTCGGTATTGAAGCACATTCCCGTGCTAGTAAATTTGCCAGCGAACAAGTCAACGTTGAAAAAAGTAAACAAGTTTACTTGAATACCTTAGCGGTTTATGCCGTTCACCGATATCTCAAGTGGTTAGGAGTTAAAACTGACGTAACTCAAGGTGACTCTTGGCATCCCATTCTCAGAAATCGATGGAACGTTGCCGATTTAGTTATTGATACTATTGGTAAACTAGAATGTCGTCCTGTGTTACCTGGAGAAACGACTGTATCTTTACCTCCAGAAATTCGGGACAACAGGATTGGTTATCTCGGCGTGCAATTCAGTGAGAATTTGGATACAGTTCAGCTGCTAGGATTTACGAAAACCGCAGCAACGGGAGTTCTGGACATTCGGCAATTGGGTTCACTTGATCAATTAATTGATGTCATTTCCACGCAGCCAGAACCTTTAGTCAATTTGAGTCAATGGTTTGATGGTATTTTTGATCTGGTTTGGCAAGGGATAGAAACCCTATTAGTGCCGAGAAAGTTGGCGTTTAAGAGTTCCATGGATGCAATCAAGCTGGAAAAGATTGAACGAGCCAAAAAGATTAATTTAGGACTATTAGTCAATCGGCAGGGATTCGCTTTAGTTGCTAGTATTTGGGTGGAAGAAAATCAAGAAATCGGTGTGCTAATTCAAGTTCATCCCCTGGGAGAACAAGAGTATTTACCTCGTGGATTAAAACTGAAAGTAACTCTTGAAGGTGAATCAGAAGGCAAATTAGACTCGGCGGAAGTTATGGCAAGGGAAGCTGATAATTGGATTCAGCTAGAATTTACTCAGATACCGGGAAAACAGGTGACAGTTCAACTGTCTCTAGACAATGAATCTGTGATTGAAAAATTTGTCGCTTAGTTTTTGATAAAGGGAAAAAATGATTACACAAGTTATCCTAACACTAGGAGATGGTAGTTTTATTGAGGGATTTGGTCAAACGACTATCCAGATTAGAACAATAGGTAAACCTCAAAATAATTATTCCCTGCAATGGAATTTACCTCACTATCCTGCACTCATCAATACTTATCAAAAATGGCAAGATATTTATTATGCTGTCATGAATACTAGAGCTGGCTTTAAAAGTCAAGTGACGAATGTAAGTATTTTTGGGTGTAATCAAGAGATTGAATCCTTACGCATTTATCTTAATGATTGGCTTGCTCCTGTTAAACAAAGATTAGAGCCAATCCTGGAGATAAATGAATCAACCGAGATTCAATTGGTGATCCAAACCCAGAATATTAACAATGAAGCTACCAAAAATCTATTAGAAAAATTGCCTTGGCATTGGTGGGATTTGGATTTATTTCATACAAAAGGTTTTACTGATGTGGCAGTATCCTTTACTGAATTAGACCCTATTAGCGATATATCTGAACAAAGATTAGCCAGACCGAAACGAGTCAAAATATTATGTATTCTCGGAGATAGTGAGAATATTGATGTCGAAGCGGATAGACGATTACTCCGACAAATACCAGGAGCCTATTGTGTCTTCCTCCGACAACCTAGACGTTCAGACTTGGAACTCATCTTAAATGAACGTTGGGACATTCTCTTTTTTTCTGGGCATAGTAAAACCGATGTAGATGTTAACACAGGATTGCTCTATCTTAATCCAGAGGAAGTCTTGAATATTCAAGAGATCAGAAACGCCATTCAAGCGGCGATTGATAAAGGATTAAAGTTAGCCATTTTTAATTCCTGTGATGGGTTAGGATTAGCCCGTCAACTCGCCGACTTGGATATTGCCCAAATTATTGTTTGGCGAGAACCTGTTCCCGATAAAATAGCACAAGAGTTTTTGAAGTATTTTCTTGATTTTTTTACGACTGGTTTTTCCCTATATAGTTCTGTGCAGCAGGCTCGGATTAAGGTAAAAGAATATATACAGAATCCAGAGATAAACGAGCAATTTCCCAAGGTCAGTTGGTTACCCGTCATCCATCACAATCTAGCTAAAGCAGAAATGAATTGGCATAAATTACGCGGATACACAGGTAGTGAATCAAACGTAAAAGATAACCAGGGCAAAAATAATCCGCGTCAAATATTACTGAATTTAGTGCAAAAATCATGGATTGAAGGAGTCCTCGAAAAATCATTGCATCTTGAACACATGATTGAGTTAGGCTTGGAAAAAAACTTCAATGCCGTAACAGTAACGAATGCGGAGAGTTTCAACCAAGAGAATCAAGTCTTACCTGAAGGAACCAGAGCCATTGATATATTTGGTGAACTGGAAAACAAAAGAACAATGCTAATTCTCGGTGAACCCGGAGCGGGCAAAACCACTGCACTTTTAGAAATTGCTCGTGAATTAGTTAACGACGCCAGGGAAGATAACACTTTACCAATTCCTGTAGTCCTTAATCTCTCTAGTTGGGGTGCAGATAGGAAACAAAAATCCTTGGATAAGTGGCTGGTTGAAGAATTGAATAGATTCTATCAGTTCCCGCGATTTATCTGCGAGTCCTTAATTAAAAACCAGCAATTGCTACTGCTTTTAGATGGTTTAGATGAAATCGGTGCTTTAGATAATGAAGTCAATCAAGATTGGCAACGAGAGGCTTGTATTCGGGCAATTAATCAGTTTCTGCGAAGCCATGAAAAAACTGAAATGGTGGTTTGTAGTCGGCTCAATGAATATAACCTAATTTCAGAAAGACTTGACTGTCAATGTGCCGTTTTGTATAAGCCAATTACATCAAATCAAGTCAACCGCTATCTTGATGATAACCAGGACACATTACCCGGTGTTAAAGTGTTGTTTCCAGAAGACTTAACCATTCAATCCTTAGCTGAAAATCCGCTAACTCTGAATATAATGACCTTTGCCTATCAAGAAAAATCACGGGAAGACTTGGCAGGAATTAACTCATTCTCTGAACGGGAGAAAAACTTGCTTGACACTTACGTTGAAGAGAAGTTTAAGCGAGAGCAAAGCGGTGATTCTTATTCAGACAAAAATGCGAAACATTGGTTAACCTGGTTAGCACAAAGGATGCTACAACAGCCAAAACAGTCTAAACAGATATTTCTGATTGAGCAAATTCAACAAAATTGGCTACCCAGAGGTATTGATACTTTGATATATCATATTGGCATCCTATTCATTTGGGGAGTGATAGCTGGTTTGATTGGAGTTTTGCATTTTGGCACACAGGTGACAGATGATTTAGGCGAACAAATATCTTTTGCCTTTCCTTCTATAGTAGCTGGGATAACATCAAGTCTGATTCATCTGGTACTCTCTAATTTTTTCCTTCAAGTTATGCCCAGAAGTCTAAACAGAAACATCCCTCATGTTATATCAGGAATTTTGTCTGGACTAATATATGTGATCATTGCCGCACCATGGGTCTATGCAATTGCTCAAGGAAGTTTTGATGAAAAATGGAGAGAGATTGTGTCTCCACTGGTGGTTGACGGAGTTGTTTTAGCAGTATTATTAAGTCGCTTTAGAATAGAAATAGGAATTATTGATGCAGTCAAAACATCCTGGAAACAAGCTAGAATATATGCGACAATAGGTCTAGTCTGTGGTTCAATTTATATCCTTGGTCGCTGGCTTTTTACTGACCGATATAATATCGGTGATTCAGCTTATATTGTCAGTGTCATTTGGACTGAGTTAGCATTGTCTACTCTACTACCTGGGTTGGTTGGTTTCTTAGACAAAGGAGTAAGCGTTTCTCAAACAATAATTCCCAACCAGGGTATTTGGAGATCCGCCAAGAATGCTTTTTTGTTCTTTTGCATCTTTTTTCCTGTCGGAATGTTTTGTGGATTACGTTATGATAGGGGAGGAATTCATGAAACCATCAGTATCGGATTAGCGGTTGGGTTGACTGGTGCAATGGCAGGTGGAAAAGGTTCCGTGTGTGCCGGTTTTGTTCTGATTCAACACTTCATGCTGCGGGTGATTCTCTGGTTGCGAGGCTTTGCGCCTTGGAATTATGCTCGTTTCCTAGACTACGCGGCGGAACGGGGTTTTTTACGCAAAGTTGGTGGTGGTTATATCTTTATCCATCGGATGCTGATGGAACATTTTGCTCAAATGTAGTGGACTGACACAGCTAAAATTGTGGGATAGATTTGACGGTTAAACCGGGCGCAAGCCTTGCGCCCCTACAATTCTCATCCACCAATTAAGGTATGCTACGCCAGTAGTGCGATCGCCTATTCTTCTGCTTACCCAGCCAATCACTTTCCTCATCTGGATTATCGCGATTTCCCTATCAATGTGAGAGGCATTGCTAGATTGGATATTGTTCCGCCTTAATGACGAACAGTGGAAAGCGTTTAATCAGGCGCTTGATATGCCACCAGAGAAAAACGAAAAATTACATCAATTACTTCAGGTAAAATCTCCTTGGGAATAATCGTTATCCTGCGGTAATTAGCTCATGTAGTATAGCAGTCTATATTAGCGATTAGGACAAATGAAGGTACCGAAACCTTTACCAGTCAATCTTTTCCCTTCTGCCTTCTGCCTTCTGCCTTCTGCCTTCTGCCCTCTGCCTTTTGCTATACATCCCCACGGGACACTTCAGATTAAAACTGATAGCGAACTGAAAAGTGAAATCCCTCATCTTGAGCATTTTCACCTTGATCCTCCAGTTCCACTAAGGGTAAACCATAGTCAAGGCGCAAATTTAATCCGGGTAGCGGTTGCCAAAGTATCCCCATACCCAGACTGGCTAAAAACTGCTCTTGAGGTAGAGGGTTCTGATTATCAGGATTATTCCACACCCAACCCGCATTGAAAAATGGCGCAATTTGGAACGTTGACGCACCGGATGCATTTTTCTCTAAGGTGATCCGGTCTTCTAAGAATAATCGCACGCCATTATCTCCAATTCGAGCATTCTGTCGATAGCCTCGCACGGATTGAGCGCCACCAATGACAAATTGCTGAGACGGTAAAAGAGTATTGGGAGTCAGTTGAATGTCAGCCCCCATAATTAAAAAATGACCATCACTGAGAATTTGGACTCGTTGGATCTGACCCAGCCAGCTCAAAAAACGTCCATCCGGATCAGGATCGGGATTAACAGTCGCATCCAACCACCCTGTACCCAGACTAAAGAGCGATCGCACTGACCACGCTCCCCCAGAATCACGACGTAGGTAGTCTTGTCCAAATTGAATCACACTGGTGCGCGTTATCCCATCAGCATCAGCCCCAGGACTTAACGGGAAGGGTTCATTAAAAAAAAATGTCTGACTGTCTCTCAAGCTAAAAGCTAGGGATAGGGCTAATTCTTCGCGGGAGGTGCGAATTAAGGGTTGATTAAAACTAATCTCATACTGTTCAGATTCTCCCTCAATCTGAATACCTAAGCTAGGAAAAGGTTCGGCTGTGACTTGATTGCGATCAACGCTGGCTTGCACTTGCAGGGTGCCATTTTTTGGATTCAGGGGAAGGCGATAGCCCATGTTAATCACCTTTGAGCCACCAGTGGTGGAATAGAAGTAACTCGCCGTCAGTTCATCCCCATACCCGGTCAGATTACGATAGCGTCCATTTACGCCCAATCGTTCTGAACCTACACTCGGCGGTGAATAGTTATCGGTGGTGAGGCTACCTTCAAAGGGATTGGCTTCAACGACACGAATAATTAAATTGCTCTTTCCCGGTTGACTACCCGCGCGAAGACTGGCGTCTACAGATTCAAATAAGGGATTCGCCCGCAGTAGCCGCAATTTATCTTCCAAGCGAGCGGTATTTAGGGGTGTGCTGACGCCTAGCTGAATCCGATTCTGGATGTAACTGGGTTTAAGGCGACGAATCCCCTCAATTTTAATCTCCTCCAGACTCCCTTCCAGGACAAAAATCTCTACGACACCATCAGTAATCACCTGGTCTACTAGAATGGCTCTTGAGGTGATGTAACCACGATTTAAATAGAGTTGAGTGATAGCATCAGCAGCCTGTTGGAGTTGTTGCAGGGTAACGGCTTCTCCTTCCAAGGGTTGGACAATGGGAGCGAAGTCCTCGGGTTCAAAGATGGTGCTACCTGTGACATTAATTTCCTCGATTTGAATAGCCTCCACGTTAGAATTTGTGGGACGAGAGGGAGTGGGTTCGGGTTGGGTCAACGGTGGGGACTCATCAGGACGTAAGGGTTCAGGACTAGGTGTGGGTTGAGGAAAACGATCGTCTGGACTGGGTTGGATGGTTTCGGGGTTGGGAATCGTGGGCGGGGTTTGTGCGATCGGAACCTCATCCAGGTAAGCGTGATCTGGGGTCAAAATAGGGTTGAGTGATGAGTGTGTAGGGATGAGTTTCACGTCCACCGTTTCTTGGCTCATCCCAATGTGATTCAACTCGCCCTGACTGAGTGAGAGAGGGTTGACCCTTAGCGACTCTTGATCCCATGGTTTGGAGTGAGACGCTTCTGGATCAAAAGAGCGATCGCAAGATTCGAGTTCAGCACGATTGGGCTGCTCTCTACAGGCTTCCTCAGCTTCTCTCTCCCCGTACTGGAGATCCTTAGTTAGCTCCTGTTCGTTTAAAGCGTGATTATCTCCGTCTACTCTGCCATTTAACTCTTGTCCTGGGAGCCAGTCCTCCTCTGTCCTAAAGTCATTTTCTGCCTTCTGAGAGCCTTCTACCTTCTGAGAGCCTTCTACCTGCTGAGATTGCTGGTGAGAGAGTTCCATAAGATTAGGGAAATGAACAGGGTTGTGGCTCACTGGTGACACAGACATTGGAGTTGTACCCAACGCCGTTGATGCATTTAGACTGATAATACCCACCCAAACAGGTGTCAGTTGTCCCAGAATCTGCCCCTTAAAAAAAATCTTCACTAAAAGCTTACTCTCCGACTCTTTCATCGTTGAGCGCCCCCAGTGACTAATTGTTCTGGAATAACTGCTCCTAAGCTCATACTATAGATTCCAGCGCCTGAATATCGCGTCTGATTTCCTACTCTACTCTTCGAGGAGGGTTTAGCCCAAGCAGGAGCAGCTTGCGCGTCTATTGTCATGTGTACGCACAGTTTTTTACCGATGCCAAAGTGCAGACACGCCCTGGTGCGTCTCTACTGACGGTGGTATTTTCATCCCTTCAGGAGCAAGGAATTTCTCCCATACCCGATACCCTACACCCAGTCTCCCTTTTAGCTTTCTTGTCACTCCTTCAGGGTTCTACTTCTGACCAAAGACGTTCTAAGCGCCGTTGCCATTGTGCCAAGACTTCTTCTGTTTGTTCTCTGGATTCCATCTCACCCATCAAACCTTCCCGATAAAAGCGATCCAGAGTTTGCAAGGTTGTCTCAACATGAACGTGGGAGTCCTCGGATTCAACTCTCGTAATCCGAGGAGGGATAGCGGGATGCAGGAAGAATGGAGGCGTCCATCTCCCCTTTAGGCTACACACAATCCATTATTCCTCCTGATTAACTCGACTTTACTGGGAGCAAATTGTCCGATACGTTTCCAGGTGTAGTCACAAACAGAAACCTTCTGGGTATCTTTAGTCTTGGTGAACCCGCTGACGTAGCCAATGTAAGTTTTCCCGGCTTTTTCGGCTCTTACTAAGTCACCAACCCTAAGACCAAACGGGGTAATCGTCCCACCCTTGCGCTTCCTTGTCCCCGACTTATCCGGCACTTCAAAGTGCAATTGACGGCGGAAAAAGCCGTACTCTTTTCCCCGTTTCACCGCACCAGGGCGGGTGATAATTTTGAACGGAGAGGGAGTAATACCGACGCTGCCTCTGTGGGTGTAACCGCGAGAGTTAGATCCACTAAATTGAACATATTTGACGAAGTAGCCGCAAGCCAATGCCACTCCATCAACCGCGTGAGTATCCGGTTTGGCTATAGACTTGTTAGCCTTATCCTTCTGTAGACCTAGCTGGGTTCGGAGTTGAGATGTGCCGTTTCCATCTTTTTGCCAGCCGTGCCGGACGTAGACAGGGGTGATTTTTTCCATCTGGGATATTGCCCAATTTTGCCCAACCATTACCGGAGAGAAGCCTTTGCCCGACTTAGCTCGTTTGCGTTGGGTTTGGTCTATGTCGGCTTTAACTCGCTCATAACCAATCGCAGTTACCGGAAATATCGCCGCCAACTCTTTGACTACCCTTAATTCCAACTGCCGTGAGGCTTTAATGGATGGGGGGAGTTTGCACTGTTTGCGGTTATCAAAGCGGCATTGCCGATGGTTACGTTGCTTGAACGGAACGTCCCGGTTAATTCGTCGAGACCGTCGAGATCGTCGTAGCAGGGCGCGGGTTTCCATCCGCTTTTTAACGCGACCAAACGGAAGAATCAGGTGCAATTGCAGCAGGGTAAACTTTGCGGACTGGACACAGACGCCAGAATAAGATTTTCCGGGATCTACTCCGACAGCAATCGGTTGTACTTCCTCTGCCGATGGTGCGGTGAGTTGAACGTGATATACACCCAAGTCCGACCATTTCCCGACAGCTTTGCCTTCCTTAACCCACCGTCTAGCTCTGGATGGCTTAGTGGGCATCAGTGGCTTTCCTTCTTTGCTAACTACTGGAACACGATTCATAGAGATAATCCACTCGTGTAAAATGTTTGCGTCTCTTAAGGCATTGGTAAGGGTGTGTCCTGGATTTACCCAGTTTTCAGAGATTCCTGAACCTACATTTAAGCTGAACTAGAGAAGCGTTCAGCAGTGATTACCCCTTACCAACTCATGCCCTATTCATGACTTCCTGACAGGTTCCCTCTGTCAATCCGCGTCTTCACGAAGTAAGGCGCGGTTCATGAAATGATTGCCCTTGCTGCTTTGCCGCTCTAATGATTTGACGAATTTGACGATCTACAAACTGGTCAAAGCTGGACTCTAACCCCTGTTGACACAAGGCAACCAATCGTATGACTGCGTAACCAAAATCATCAGGGTCAAGCGTCTCCCGCTTATGTTGAAAGACGCCCCAAAGCACATTTTGATTCAGGGCATAGCGAGTGTCCTGAGTTTCATCAAAATTGGCTTCTAGGAGTTGTTCCAGAAAGGGTTGAGCCTCTTGAGCCGATGCTATGGGAACCAAAATTCTTAGCCAAGACTGGTCGGACGATAGCAGGATTAACACTCTCAGTTGAGGTGTTTCCACCTGCCACGTCCCTGATTCTACCTGTTGAACCGCCTGGGAATTAAAAAGTTCTGTCAGCTTGACCGTAATTTCTTCGGGTTTCATCTTGTTTTTTCCAGAGAATTTCGTAAAAAAATCCCCCGACAGTCGTCAGGGGACACTTCTAGAAGTATGAAAGATTCGGGATGAAGTGTGAAGTGGCAAGATTAACGATAGTTCGTGGTTATCCTTTGTGCTTCACACTGTAATTGTTAGAGCCATTCGGGAACCATTTCTTCTTTAGTGTTGGTATGGCGGGAGGGCGTCTCGCGGGTAAATTTCATCTGAATCGAGCGAGTTTGTTCGCCATCGGCTGCCACTGCCATAATCGGGTAGTCGATCAAACCATCTTGGAAGGACATCTGGAAGCGGAAGGTTCCGTCTGGGTTCAGTTTAATTGGACGCCCGCCAATGGTTACGGTGGCATCGGGTTCGGTTGCGCCGTAAACAATCAATTCAGCATCGGCAACCAACCAGAACTGACGAGGACGAATGGGTGGCATAGACGCCGACATCCCCATCCCGACTCCGGACATGCCAACACCGGACATGGTTAAGCCAGACATGGTGGGTACAGCCCACATCCCCACCCCAGAGGGGAAGATGTAGGAACTGACGGATTGAGACGGAGCCATCGATCCAGGAACATGCTGCATTGAACCGTACATAGAACCCGCGACGCGCTGGGCTTCGGCGGATTTCGCCATGCCAAAGATTTCGTCGTAGATGGGGTTGTCGGTATGGGCGGTATCTGCGGTAACAGGTTGGCGCTTGCTGGGAGGAACCAACTCGTATACGGTTTTGCCTTGGAGTTCTTCATCCCAGTTAACGGTGATGAATTGGTCTTCAATCCAGTCACTGGGATAAACAGGGGGAACACGGACAGGTGTAGAACGGGCTAGGATTAACCAACGACCATCGGCACAACGATAACCGATATCTACTGTATAGTCGCGATCGCTAACGGGTAGAGGTAAGTACCATTCCCGTGCTAGTTCGTCACAGGGATATTCCTGAATGCTATGGGCGCTTTGGTATTCCAGGTTAATATCGGTGACATCATAAATCCGCAGTGCTAATTGCTGTCCTCCCTGACGCCGCAGATCTTCCTTGTGTTCGTTAGGAATATCCCAGTAGGTATACGCCCATTGAGGATCGCGGGGCATGAGGACGATCCGACTTTCACCATACCCGGCGGGTAAATCAGGTAATCCTTCGTCTACAGATGCTAGATCACCGCCAGTGCGATCGTCTTGACCGAGTTCAAATTTAGATGCTTCCACTTCTGGTTGTGCCTCCACTGTGCTAGTTGGACTGAGCGAGATTTTGGTATGTTGGACTTTTTGAATTTCTGCCAGTAACTGCGCCTTACGCATCCGGCTATACCGTGAGATGCCGTACTCACTGGCAACTCTACGCAGTTGCCGTAAGGTCATCTCTTCTAAAGGTGGGCGTTCTTTTGCCATGAATATGTTCTCCAATTGTTAGGTCGGTAGGTTGTATCTCTCCTGGTGAATCAAAAAATGGGGATCATGATTTAACAACATCACATTTGATAAAGGTTGATGATTCCTACCGCCTTGGAGTAAGTCAATCTCGGTGACGTATTGCATTCGTCTTTCGTTTGGGCAGGTACAAACTCACGCACGACTTACTCTTTAGGCAGACGTTGGGATTACTCCCGATAACACTTAGATTTCTCCACTAAGGATCACAGAAATACTCAAATCAGTATTTCTTTGGGATCGCTTTATTTATCTATGTACCAGAAAAGCCTTAGGTAAGGTCAAGGGGATCAAGACACCAATTTTCAAGAATTGACGAATTTACAAGCTTATCGGGGATCGCAATGTCATAGTTTCATGACATTTATAGGAAAAGGGGGATCGCTTAGTGGTGAAGGGGAGCTGGGGGAGCGGTGTAGAGACGTAGCATGCTACGTCTGGGAGATGAGGAAGATGAGAGAGATGGGAGAGATGAGGAAGATGAGAGAGATAGAGGAGTCATGTTCCAGGCGTGATTACAGAAGCATCTGTCTGTAGGGGCGGGTTTAGGGACTAATATTGATTGTTATCCCTAGCTTGGCAGCAAAACCCGCCCCGACCAAATGACAAATGACAAATGACCAATGACCAATGACCAATGACCAATGACCAATGACCAATGACCAATGACCAATGACCAATGACCAATGACGAATAACCTAGAAATTAAAAAACCCCTCATCAGAGAAATCCTGCTGTTCCAGCCAATCTTGACCCAACTGAATCGTCACATCGGAGGCTAGAGAACCCGTACTCTCGACGCGCACCTCACCAAATCCCAAATCAGCGCGGATAGCCGCAGCGCTGGCTTCGTCTCCTTGTTGGGCAATGATGCGGGTGACACGCAAGGGTTCTGCCCAGGGTTCACCGACATAATTATTTCGATAACCGGCTTCTCTTAGGGTACTGATTAGGGATTGAACGGCTTCTGGATTATCGGTACTATCTTGAATCGCCACCCGCAAATAAGCTGGATCAATATCGGAGAGTTCGCTATAACCTTGATCGAAATGTTGAGCCACCATTTGCCGAATCTGGCGGTGATTGGGTAACCAGTAACTGACTTCATTTTCGCCCGTGCCGTTAAACCGCCCCGGAACCATTAACATTTGTACATCAGACCGTTTACTATCAACAGCAAATCCGATTAGAGCCACCAATTCTTCAACGCTTAAGTTGGTGTCAATATGAGACTGAATCACCGATAAAATTTTAGGCAGTCGGGCTAAAGTTGTAGGATTGAGTGCTTGCTCTATTAATGCCCGCATCAGTATTTGCTGGCGCTGTACTCGACCCACATCCCCATATTTGTCATAGCGAAACCGCAAAAATTGCATGGCTTGATCGCCATTCAGATGCTGTTTGCCTTGCTTAAGGTTGATATAGAGATGTTGAGAATCATCTTGATATTTCATGTCCTGGGGAACATACACTGTGACGCCACCCAAGGCATCCACGAGCTTTTCCACACCTTGTACATTCACTCGGACATAACGGTCAATCCCTACACCATCGAGGAGTTCACTGGCTGCCTTTGCCGTTAATGCTGGTCCACCATGGTAATTAGCCGCGTTGATTTTAGTCACACCATACCCTTCAACGTAGGTTTGGGTATCGCGGGGAATGGAGAGAACATTTAATTTTTGGTTATTGGGGTCAAACCGAGCCAACAGCATGGTGTCGGAATGCCCATCAAAGGAATTGACCAGTGCATGATAACCTAAGTCGTCCTCTGTCAGTTCATCTAAGTCAGAGGTGAGAACTTTTGTCCCCAAAATTAATATATTGACAGGTCGTGTTAATTCGGGCAGTCGCATACTATTGCGGGTCATACTACCCTTGTCGCTAAAGACGGCTGCCTCATCATCACTCAGTTGGCTTTGCAGTAAAGGCATACTCGATAGCGAAACAGCAAGCATTGCCCCGGCTGTCGCGGATAACATGGCGACGCCAGTAAAGCCTAACCAAAGCCAAAGCCAATGTCCTCGTTTAGCTTTAGCCGATTTCTTTTTCGGCGGTTGACTCCTCTTTTTCTGTCCTGGGCGGGGTTTTTCGTAGGTTTTTCGAGCTGGCACTTGGTTTCCTCACACACACATAAGCGATCAGGATGGGTTTGGGCAGATGATACACGCCGATGCCCTCATTGCTTACCCTGAGTCTGGTTTAGAGCGTTTGACACAAACACTCATATCAGGTTTTCTCACCGTTTGGGGCAAAACCAGGCAAATACGGCAAAAGATGAGAACAGTTGATCAACTTCAGGCAAAAAGCCCGTCACCATTTTCCTATAACCGGACAACCCAAACGCTGAAATCGTTTACTCGGACAGATGCTTTCGCACTTTTCCTTCCGCCACCTGGCTAATCCCAGGGAGACGGGGTAACTTCCCTTGCCACAAGCGCACCATGAGCCAAACACTGGCTAAAAAATACCCAGAGGTGAGCATGGTATTCATAAATAACAGGCGGAAGCTCCAGAACTCGGTGAGCTGCGCCCCTGACAATAATAAAATGTAGCCTACTAGCCAAGCGAAAGCCAAGGTTACGGACAAGCGACTCGCCGCTTGCTGTTCTCGTGTTCCTTGGCGACGGTAGAGTGTCCACAGTGCCGGAAAAAAGCCGATCACGGGCAGCAGGTAGGCAAATAGCTGTAAACGTTGGAGGTTTTGATTGTCCAATGGGTCAAGTTGATTCATTGGTGCTAAAAAAGGGAATAATATCACAACCGCATACCAGGTGGCACACAAACTTATGGGTATTCAAGTCAATTTCATTGTCAAAGTCTTAATTCTCTCCCTTGGCATTTCCCTGCTGATTAAGTACGCCAGTCCTAGTTTACCCCCTATTCCGGCAACGTCCGGGAATGCCCTGATTGCTGTACTCACACCCGCTATAATTTTGGCGATCGCTCTTTTGTGGCGCTTCTGGACATTTCAAAAGCATCCGGTTGAGTAGTAAGTAGGTAGAGACAGTTAAAGTTAACGGTGGTGATCGTCATTCGTCATTCGTCATTCGTCATTCGTCCTTTGTCCTTTGTAAGGGTTTGAGGGTTGCTTACATAACTTCATAAAAAGAGAGAGGAAGTGGACAATGCCCGCCAGTAGAGACGTAGCATGAGGAGTCTCTACACCCTTACCAAGGACTTCCTACTAATGTAAATGCACTCCAAAAATAAGGATGAGTAAACGCCTTATCCTCAATTCCCGCTAATTCTTCAGGTAAATCAATCGTGCTATTGGGAGTAATCAATTGCCCATTTTCAATCCTCACCTGACCCTGAATCATCGCTAATTGGGTTTGTCGCAGCGCTTCGGCTTTAATTGGGACTTGCTTTAAGTTTTGATAAAACGTGGTCATTAATCCCAATGTCCCCTCATCACTGACATACCAGAGGCTTCCTAACGCTGATTTTACCCCCGCTTGTACCGCTAATCCGGTAAATCCTAACTCAGCCTCTTCATTTCCTAATGCGGTTCGACAAGCACTTAATACCATTAGTTCTACAGGTGGATTATGTAGTCCAAGTTGGCGAATTTGATCCAGGGATAGTCTCGTATTCCAAAACTGGATATAGGAATTTTCTGGTTTACCTGGTTTAAATTCACCATGAGTTGCCAAATGGACAATACCAAAGGGTTGATTCGCCCGTGCTGCTTTAAGATTAGCGGGAGTAAACGTAGAATTGAGGAAGGATTCACCTTGCCATAGTTTATCTGCGATCGCGGATAATTCTACAGGTACAGCAGGTAAGGGATTTTGATTCGTAAATTCCGACGCCCCCATTGCCAAAACCTGTAAATCACTCACATCCACATAACGAGTATCCGTTAGCGATAAAGAAGGCATAAACCCAATACTATACCGTTCAACAATAAAGCCATTCCCATCATGAAGCGCCGCCACAGGTAAAGAACGCAAACCCTGATCCATAATAAAAGCCAGATTATTAATCTCTCTCTGTTGTAACTCCTCCTCCAAAGGAGCAATTAACCACTGATATAATTGTTGGGCGTTGGGAAGATACGGACGAGGAATACGAATATCCGTAACCGCACGACGGAAACTTTGTAGCGTTTCCATCACCATTTTCCGACTTACCCCCGGTACAACAAATCGAATCGGTTCCCCATCAGCCGTAACCAAAATCAACTCCAACTGCGCCCCATCTTCCAACACCTCCTCCGCCAAAACTATAGACTCCCAACCACCAAACCCCTCTGCGAACCTCTGCGCTTCCCTCTGCGAACCTCTGCGTTTTCTCGTCTCAACTTCCACCCTCCCACCATCATCTCCAGTAACATTTCCTGGCACAAACACCGCATAAATCAGAGCCGGTTTCACCCCAGCCGCCTGTTCAATCCTTTGTAAAGTCCTTTGCGCTTGTGCCAGCGTAATAATTGGCGTCTCAGTTAACCCCCAATACTCTTCATATTCATTCGTGAAGGCGGCTTCAGTTTCCGCGATTGGATTAAACACTGGAGAAGTATCAATCACCACGTCTTCCGTGATATCCTCAGATTCATCTATCTCAGATTGTTCAGTGTCTAAACAGTCAGGAGGACAAGAACCCGTGATAAATTTATCGGTGATAATCCGAATATTCCCTTCAGTTTGATTATCAGGAAACGATTGGAACGGTTCCAGGTTGGACTCGCCACTGGTAATCGCACCTGCTGTACCGTTAATGGAGGCATCACCCACATTAAAAGGAATCAAACCTTGACCGCCATGTTCGATAGTAATCACACCTCCGCCGTTACCTCCGGCTGTAGAAATACTGACATTTTTTCCATTTTGATCGATGAATGTGTCGGTTATCTGGACGAACCCGCCAGCGGTAATATCAACATTTCCTCCTGTACCATTACTTCCCCCTTGAGTATTAATTGAGGTGACTTGAACATTATTTCCTGCATTAAGGGTAATGGAACCGCCATCACCTGAACTGGAACTTGTGTCTAGGGATTGAGTCGTAATATCTTGACTCGCTGTTAGGTCAATACTATTGGCAGCTATTGTCTCATTGGCTATGATATTGGCTGCACTATTGACCGTTAATCCACCAAGTTGCCTTGAGGTGGCTGTACCTGTTCCCGTGGTGTATTGAGCCGCCACCTCGGAAGGAGATAAGGCAGAATTGTAAATGGCAACTTCGTCAATACTGCCCGTGAAAAAGTTATCAACTGGTGAGTTTGACCCTCTACGTGCTAAAAAAAGTGGAGAATTATTTTGTGTCGGGCGATTTGTCATATCGGTATTCGTATCTTGTAGAATCCCATCAACGTATAAAGAGAGTGTCGAACCCTCTTTGATAAAAGCAACATGATGAAACTCTCCATCATTTAAGGATACGGTTGAGGTAACGCCAGAAATATTCGGGTTATCAAATCGCAATGCAACAATTTTGCCTGGGTTCGGATGAGTTTGGTTGTAATACCGAATCACATAAGGATATGGCTCGGTTCCACTCCATTTTTCAATAACATCATTATCTGCCTGTTCCCTATCCAATTGTTCAGGCGACACTTTAATCCAAGCGGTTATCGTAAAATCTTCATTCGTGCCAAAATCAATAAAATCTGAATCCGGAATTTCTACATACCCCGTTGTACCATCAAAAAATGGGGCTGGATTAGCATCATCCACTAACGCCCCCTCTTGATTACGATTTACCCCACCAAAATAAGTGCCATCTATATTATTTCCAGACGAGTCAAAAGCCGTCTCCCCCTCTTCATCCAAACGCCAATATCCTACCGGATCATCTAACAGTACCGCCACATTATAAGGTAACGCTCCACCTACAGCACCATTAAACGTAATATTCCCGGTTCCAGCTTCTAAGGTTAACGTATCCGTACCTGGATTAAAGGCATGAAGACTACGATTAAATGTAATATCCCCGCCCACTGTAGAACCTGTGCTGACTGTCTGACTACTGCGAAGAATCACAGGGGCTTCAAAGGTGAGATTTCCACCATTCAAGTAAACTGAGGCATCCAAGTTTATAAACGCCGCCTCAAATAATAAATTGTTGCTACTACTGGAATTAATATCACTGACAATATCAATATTTTTACTCGCAGCAATTGAGACATCCCCAGAATTTAATGCAGTTAACAGTGAATTAGCAGAAATCAGGAAACTCCCGCTACCGTCTCCCGACAGGATTTGATTATCGTTGAGTGCTGTATCATTGGTTCCACTTGTGCCAATAATCACGCTAGTGGGATCTAATAATAACTGTCCCGCTTCACCCCCACTGCTACTTACATCGACAAAACCGTCAAAGGCTAACTGTTGCTGACTGGATATTTCGACAAAACCGCCGTTGCCAGAATTATGTCCGCCACGAGTGCTAATGTTGCCATAAAATGCAGTTTGA
Organism: Coleofasciculus sp. E1-EBD-02; assembly: GCF_040218245.1. NCBI lineage: Bacteria > Bacillati > Cyanobacteriota > Cyanophyceae > Coleofasciculales > Coleofasciculaceae > Coleofasciculus > Coleofasciculus sp. E1-EBD-02. Next base: position 37,500 of record NZ_JAVJQN010000122.1, read on the forward strand.
TTACCCGCCCAGATAATTACAGTTCCACCATCACCTGCGGTTATAGCATCAGCTTTAATCGTAGAATTTTCATTAACTAATGTGATGTCAGCATTCGGGATTATTCCTGCACCTTGATAGTCGCCGCCAATGCGAATAGTACCGCCATTATTTGTACCGGATGCGTCAATATTGGCGCTGATTAATCCTACAGTTTTGCCAATAACATTTATCTCGCCGCCAGTTGCAGGTGAAGGCGCATAGACGTGCGCCCCCACGGGTGTTCCAGCATTTCCGATCTGGGAAACGTCAATTGTGCCAGAGATAATAGTAACCTCTGGCTCATTAGGAAGAATTAATTCAGAATCCGTTAATTTCACCGTTTCGGCTGAATCTACCTCAACGCCTGTCTCCAGGTTTTCCTCTGTCCCCGTCAACAATTCAGCTAAATCTAACGGTGTAAAGGGAATAACTTCTCCCGAACTATTCACCAATGGTTCAACTTCCAAAGACAGCAATTGTCCCGGCTGAGAAATCTTAACCCGATGAGAACCCGGAACGGCTGCAATCGTAATCCGTCCCCCTGGTGCTGTCAGTTCTCCCGTATTAATCACTGTACCACCGAGTAAAGTTAAATTCTGACCCTGGGAGATAGCTAAATTTCCGGCATTAACAATACTTCCGGGCTGAGATACATCAAAAATAAACTGTTGCGGATTTCCGACTAATTGCTGATACTCATTTGTGCCAAAGGCATTGAACCAAAGATTCTCGCCAAACCCAATCCCTGTCGCTGTTGTCACCATAAAATCAGCCGGGACATTTAACTGGGCATTTTGCCCAAACACTATCCCCGCTGGATTCATTAAATATAAATTGGCATTTCCCCCCGTCACCTGAATCAAGCCATTAATCAGCGATGGATTTCCCCCCATCACTCGTCCGAAAATAGTGTTGAGGTGAGGATTTGCTAAAAAGTTAGCGGTTTCACCTGCATCTAAACCAAACTCCTGGAAACTGTGGAATAGATTGGTTTCGTCGCTTGACAAACTACCGCCATTAATGTTATGTATATTTCCCTGTTGGTCAATAATCGTACCCGTTCCATCGGATGCTGGGATAATTGATTGCGCCAGTGTTTCTACACCAATAAGACTCACCACTATTGGAAAAAGAATAGCTGGAGTAACAGACAGCAATCTCAAGTACCATTGAGCAGATTTCATGAGAGACACCGAGACCTATTCAGTTGAATTTTACTCCCTGCCGTTCAAGGGTTGAATCAACAAGCAAGAAAACGCTAGAAAACGATAAGATACTTGAAGTTTTGTGATTTTACGATACTTTGGGAGGAATTGGAGAAGGGCGGGTTTAGTTAAGTTATCAGTTGGGTGCCATAAGTTATCTGTAAAACCCGCCCCTACAATTTGACAACACTGGACAATCTAGCCATACTCTAGGATAATTGGGTATGGCTAAATTTGTTAAACCCAATGAAGCAGCTAACACTCCCTTGAGTTTGCCTCCGAACCCTCAGACGATGGGAAGCCGAAGGTAAAATCAACACGATCAAAACGCCGTCAGGACAACGGCGGTACGACATCGAAAAGTTCATCAAAGAAGAATCAGAAAACGGAAGAAGACGCGCCACTGTTATCTATGCTCACGTCTCTACCCGACCTCAAAAATCAGGTCTTGATAGACAAGTTGAAAGACTATCAATGCTCTACCCAGGCGCTGAAGTTATTAAAGAAGTGGGAGGAGGACTCAATCTTAGGCGGAAAGGACTCGTCTCTATTTTGGGACGAGTTTTGCAAGGTGATGTCGGAACTATTGTGGTTGCCCACAAAGACCGACTGGCGCGATTTGGCTTTGATCTTATCGAGTGGTTGTGTGAGCAATTTGACTGCCAAATCGTGGTTCTCAACCAAGTCAGTCTCTCTGGGCACTCCTGACTTGTTCAAGATATCGTCGCCATCCTGCACAGTTTCTCTAGTCGGCTTTACTCCATCGGAAGACTTGAAAACCAAATCAAGCAGAAGTTACAAACTGAAGCCATGGTTGTCAAGTCTAAGCGAAAGCTACGCAGCAAAACAGCAAGGCAAATGCTCACCTGGTCGCACCATCGGTTTAAGTTAACACTCAAGCAAGCAGCTAAGAAACGTGGAGTTGTAGTGATTGATGTCAATGAATCCTACACCTCAAAGACTTGTACCAAGTGCGGACACCAGCACTCAAAACTAGGTGGCTCGAAGATATTCAAATGCCCCAGTTGTGGTCACGAACATGACCGAGACTGGGGCGGCGCACGGAACATTATGATTCGTGCTTTGAGGGACGGCTCCTTTGCTCTCAACCTATCGGTTGAAGGCATTGCTATCGCGTCAGATGTTTTTGTCCACAGATGTACAGCGTAACACCGTCAGCAAACGAGTACAATAACTCTTGTCTTGTGATCATCCTGCTTTATTTTGACCACCTGGATCACCCTAAAAACAACTCATACCCGCTGGGAAGCCGAGCTGATGCAGCAGGTTCTGGCAGCTCACGACATCCCTAGTCGGATTATTGACCAGGGTATCCCATCCTATTTTGGCGCGGGAAGTCCGGCTGCGTTGCAAGTTCGCTCTTATGATCAATGGACAGCTTTGCTATTACTCAGTTCTCCAGACGAGGAATAAGCAGAAATATCGGATAATTATTAAGGAATTAAAAACGTTTCATGTCTTTATTTGACTGGTTTGCCAATCGACGAAAATCAGAACCGATGCCCCAACAACGACGGGAACGGGAGATTGCTGATGGATTGTGGACAAAATGTGAGGCGTGCGCGGTTCTCACCTATACTAAAGACCTGAGAGCGAATCAAATGGTCTGCTCTGAATGTGGTCATCATATCCGGGTATATAGCGATGAACGGATTCGCCAGCTTATTGATGGGAATACCTGGATACCCCTGGATGAGCAAATTCGCCCCACTGATCCGCTAAAATTCCGCGATCGCAAATCCTATACAGATCGCCTACAAGACTACCAAGACAAGACTAAACTAACTGACGCCGTGCAAACGGGGATCGGACAGATTCATGGATTACCTATCGCCCTAGGCGTCATGGATTTCCGATTCATGGGCGGGAGTATGGGTTCAGTCGTGGGTGAAAAACTGACCCGCCTGATCGAACAAGCCACCCGCCAACGCTTACCTGTGGTGATTATCTGCGCCTCTGGCGGGGCGAGAATGCAAGAGGGGATGTTAAGCCTGATGCAGATGGCGAAAATCTCTGGGGCGCTGGAACAGCATCGTCAAGCTAACCTACTCTATATCCCTGTATTAACCCATCCCACCACGGGAGGCGTTACGGCTAGTTTTGCCATGTTAGGGGACATTATCCTGGCTGAACCCAAAGCTACCATTGGTTTTGCGGGACGCCGAGTGATTGAGCAAACCTTGCGCGAAAAACTCCCCGACGACTTTCAAACCTCTGAATATCTACTCCAGTACGGCTTTGTCGATGCGATCGTTCCTCGCACCCAGTTGAAAAAGACGTTAGCCCAGCTTATCCGCCTCCATCAACCTTTTCCCATCTCACCTACTGTGGTTTCCCATTCGGAACCGATGACGTTGATGGCGAAAGGCGCTGATCATACAACGGAGTTTTGAGGGGGAGGGTTTTGTGAGTTTTTACCTATAAATCTTTGATCCCCAGAAGTGGTTGACGGCGATGCCCTTCAGGTAGAGTATAAGCTACAGGTTGAGCAATTTTCATGCATTTAAAACGAATGAGCCAAATTTTCCAAGGAGAACCCCGAATGAAACGATTGATCTTGCTGGCTGTGGCAATGGTATTCTTTGTATTTCAAATAGCGGTGAGTAGCGCAACTGCTCTTGAACTCAGTGAGGACATTCGCACCGTTCCCGTGAATGAACAGGGTAATACCACTGTTCTCAGCCTAGAAGAAGTCGCCAAAGGCAAACGCCTGTTTAACGATAGCTGTAGTCAATGTCATATCGGCGGCAGAACCAAGACAAACCCTAACGTAACCTTACGTCTAGAAGATCTGAAACTGGCATTCCCGCCTCGGGATAACATTGCTGCTCTCGTAGACTATATGAAAAACCCAACAACCTACGATGGATTTACGGAGATTTATGAATTCCACCCCAGCACTCGCAGCGCCGATATCTTTCCTGAGATGAGAAATCTGACGGAGGATGACCTCAAAGCGATCGCAGGTTATATTCTAGTCCAGCCGAAAGTCCAAGGTATCATGTGGGGAGGCGGCAAGGTTTACAATTAAATTCGGATTTTTCTGAATGAGTCGTTGAAGGGTTGAAAGGAGACGATTAAAAGGTTGGAGTTTGAAAGCATTCAACGTTTAATTGGCTATTATTCAACCCTTCATAAACCAAAAACAAAAGACAAAAAACTAAAAAATAATGCTGAATAATTGGATTAAAATATTTCGCCTTAGCCATTCCTACCGATATAAAATTTTTTCAGTTCGCGGTCTTTTCGCTACGTTGATGGCTATCTCTATCGTCTTTCTAGCCAGCTCTCCGGCTTATGCGATAGATGACTACGTTAAACGCTTCTTAAAGGTGACTGAACCCATTGCGTTAGATGTAGATGGACAGGGACAGACTAAGGCATTTACCCCAGGCGATTTGGCGGAGGGGAAAGAATTGTTTAAAACCCATTGCATCAATTGTCATGTTGGCGGAACCACCCTCCAAGATCCCAGAGTATCCCTAGGATTGGAAACATTAGCGGGAGCTACCCCACCTCGCGATAATGTTGATGGAATTATCTCTTTTCTCAGAGAACCCATGACTTATGATGGCAGCGCCCCGAGTTTTTGGTGTCGCCAAGTCCCAGACACTTGGATGCCACGGGAGCAAATTGAAAAGTTAGCTGCATTCGTCCTGAGAGCGGCTCAAAAGGCTCCCGGTTGGGGTGGCAAGGCTTCATCTTAAAGCAGGGGAGCAGGGGAAGCTGGGGGAGCTGGGGGAGATGGGGAAGCGATAGAGATAATTGATTCGGTAGGGGTACGATACTATAATATCCACCCGTGTCAACTTAAGCTCCAGCCCTCACCCCCAGCCCCTCTCCCAAGCTTGGGAGAGGGGAGCAAGAGGGGAGTAAGAGAATCCAGTTTCCCTTCTCCCGTGCAAAAAAAGCGAAGCATCCTATACTAATACGTCATAATGGGGGGTAAATTTTGAGAGTAGCGCTCAAGCTTTGAGCAAATGAAAACAGCGACGCGCCCAGAGGAATTAACAGATTTAGGCAACTGCTTACAGGAGGACTTGCAGTCATACCTGCATGAGAGCATTCCTGTTCAAGTTCGGTGTCGGCGAAGTGATGAACGGTTAGCGATTTGGGTACAGCATCCCGCCGAGGCGACGCTGGATCAAGATGAGATTCTCGCCTTTTTAGAACAAACGATCCACAGCCAGTATCCATTGGTGGCTCAACAAGTAAAAGTTAACCTGCTGCGAGCTGGCGAAAAGAAACCTTACGTTTCGCGATCGCTCTTCCTAGATTTGCCTGAACCTGAACCCGGAACCACAACCCCCTCTGATGCGGATTCGGTAGAAACCAACGAGACAGAGGAGACTAACCCCCCGTCTGAAACGGAAACTCCACAAAACTCAGACTCGGACGAAACACAAGCCGAGTCATCCCATCCGTGGGATCAACCGATTCCGGAGGTAAACGATGAAGAGGAAGCCGATGAGTCAGAATCCGAACAACCGCCGTCAGTCAAGCTCAGGTTAAAATCATCCTGGCTACCTTTGGTAGTAGCGGGTGCTGGGTTGAGTTTGGTGGTTTTCTTTAGTACGCTTTATGTCCTGACTCGTCCTTGTGTCATGGGTAAATGCACGGTTTTGCCAGAAGCGGAACAGTTAAGCCAAAAATCAGCAGAAACCCTGCAAAACCCAGAATCGGGCAAAGCGGTTTTGGAAGCACAGGAACAGCTACAAGAAGCGATTCAATTAGTAGCGGCGATTCCGCCTTGGTCTAGTTACCGCCGCCAAGCGCAACAAAAACTCCAAGTCTATCAGTCTCAATCCGAAACCGTGGCGGATATGGTAGAGGCACTGAAAAGGGCGGCTAGAGCCGGGTATGAGAGTCAAAATCCGCCACATCCGGAGTCGAAGTGGCGGGAAGTTCAGAACCTCTGGCGAGACGCGATCGCGAAATTGGAACAGCTTCCCACTGATAGCAATCTTCAACCTTTAGCCAAAACCAAAATTAAGGCGTATAAGACGAACTTAGAGGAAATTAATCAGCGACTACTCAAAGAACGAAAAGCCCAGGAACATTTAAAAGCGGCTCAAGAAGCGGCGCGGATGGCTGAAGTGCGTCAAGGGATTGCCCAATCCTTATCAGACTGGCAATTAGTTTATGCCACTTGGCAAGCGTCGATGCGGCGTCTGAAGCAGATTCCCCAAGGAACAACTCCTTATGAGGAAGCCCAAGAGTTATTGGCGCTGTATTTACCAAACCTTGCCAAAGCCCGCGATCGCAAAACTCAAGAGCAAATTTCTGCCAATGCCTATAATCAAGGCGTGCAGTTAGCTCAACTGGCTACGAATTCTCAAAGCGATAAGCAATGGTCAGTCGCTCTAGTTCACTGGCGCAATGCCTTAACCTATGTCAATCAGGTACCCCAAGAGACCTATTACTACGCTAAGGCACAATCTTTGGTTGAACCCTACCGAGGTGCGCTTAAACAGGCTCAAAACCAGCTTCAGTTAGCTGTCAAGATGCAACAAGCCCGTCGGGATCTTAATCAAACCTGTTCAGGGACACCCAAAATCTGTACCTATACAATTGACAATCAGATGATCAAGGTGCGGTTAACCCCTGCTTACGTCCAGATGGTGCAAAAAGGGGCAATGATAGCTAAAGCCCAAGGCGACTCAAATGCTCATGCAGGTCTTGTGAATCACATTTTGACCTTGGGAGAAGCGTTGGAAGTGATTAGCGATAACGCCCAATTGCGAGTGGAGGTTTATACGCCAGAGGGTGTGATGATCCAATCCCATAATCCAGCTCAGTAGCTTGTATAGCGCTACGCGCTAGGCTTTCTTGCAATAGGCAACACCTCGACTTCGCTCGGTGTGTCATAGGCAATAGTGAAGATAAAAGCTTACCTTACAAGGGATTGAGAGATTTGATTAGTTGACGTAAAACTGTTCTATATCAGAAGCAGCTTGGTGAAATGAGTAGTCTTTCTTGGAATTCAAGTATTTTAAGGAATACGGTGTAATGTGAAAAAATATTAAATTAAATGACAAAACACAAAAGAATAGCCGTTTAAGTCGCTCTGAAACCTTAAGATACCTAGTAGCGTTAGTTAAAAAGTAAAAGCTTCTACAATCCAAAATATCAAAGGGGCTTTTCTTCTTTAAATAAAATGTAGACGTTCTTTGCGCCCTGTCTTTGCGCCCTCTGGCACAAGGCAAATCAGATAAACTCACGTGAGTTTAAATGATTTGTGAAAATAAAGGTGCGGAAACGGTTGATATTTTACAACGAAGTTGAATTTAATTGTATATAAATATATTCATATTTAGAACCCAATAAAATCCATAAAAATAATCAATGAGATGACAACCTAACGATAATGAATGAATGATTGATTGATTGATTGATTGAATTGACCAAAGCTATTTATAGTTATCGGAATTAAAAGAGCAAGTAATTTTCTATTAACTTTAAATGATACAGAAAACTCAACCATTACACTTATCCCAATCTCAGCTCAACCCTAGTCCAACGATGATGGCTCTATTTGCCATATTTACAGCCATCGTCGCTTTATCCCTTGCGGCTATATTTATCCGATTGAGCGAACGAGAACTTGGTCCATTTGCCACCATCTTTAATCGCTTCTGGATTGCCTTTATCGTCTTATGGCTATTGAACCAGTCAAGGGCGCGATCGCAACCCGATGAACAATCGTCTGTACCTCAGTCAGAGTATACCGTTCGCGATTGGCTCATGTTAATTGCGGCTGGAGTAATGTTCTGGGGGTGTTTGGCACTTTGGGCATGGTCTCTCACCCAAACAGGCGTTGCCAATTCCACCATTTTACATAACCTGACTCCCTTATTCACAACCCTGGGAGTATGGTTGATATTCGGTCAACACTTTGACAGTCGGTTTTTGATGGGGTTGATGATGGCAATGGTGGGGGCAACTGCCCTGGGACTTGATGATTTACAAGTCGCGACGGATAACTTTGCCGGAGATATTGCCGCGTTGTTATCCGCCCTGTTTTCCGCCGCCAACTTGATGCTGATTGAAAAACTGCGTGCTAAGTGGGATGCCACAAACATTATTATGTGGTGCTGCTTAGTGGGAACAGTAGTAACGTTACCCGTTGTCCTGCTAACTGAAGACAGACTGTTCCCGATTTCGGGTTCAGGCTGGTTATCAGTTATCGGTTTAGCGATTGTCTGTCAAGTCGTTGGTCAAGGACTTCAGGCATATAGCCTCAAACGCTTATCTTCTGGCTTAGTGGGTGTATTCCTGCTTCTTGATCCTGTACTGGCGGCGTTAGTGGCGTGGGTTCTGTTTGCCGAACACTTAAGCTTGTTTAACGGATTGGCGTTTGCTGTAGTTTTACTCGGCATATATATTGCTAAGTCAAGTCACTACGCCTCTCAGGTTATGGAAAAGGACTCCCAACCCGCGCTTTGTGTTGCTGGGAAGTAATTCTTACGGTTCAATCTGAAAAACCTCTCTGGAAAACCTCTCTCCTGCGAGGAGAGAGGCTTTGAATTCTCCACCTTTTGAAAAATGTAGGGACACCATCCTTGCGCCCTCACGCCTGTACCTCACCCGGTTGCCAACCGCTGTATTCATTCAGTTATCCAAATTTCCAAATTGCCAATTCTCTACCGACAGTTAACTGGGCATTGTCACCGAAGGTGAAGGTTTTTTCCGGATGCAGTTGCTCTTTCATTGTGCAAACAATTTGGCGAATTCGATACCTTGGCGCCGCGTTCTGAGATACTTGTACTGTAAAACCATCAGAACGATAGATGGTAATATCTCCTAAACCAGATGCGTGATAGCCAAAGGCTCGCAGCAGTAATGCCAGTTCCTCATGTTCCGATACAGTTAATTCAAGATGAACGTCTGATATGTCCTCAAATAAAGATGTTTCGGACGTATCTAAGGTTTTCAGATACGCCGCACGGTCAAAGCAACCCCCAGGGGTGAGTTTGATGTTTTTATACTCTAAATAATCCTGATGAAATTCCATTAACCACGCCGCGAAGGCTTCTCTCTCGGATGGGTTGAGTGTCAAGTAATGAAACCAGGGGACTTTTCCAGATTGGGTGTGACGAACTTGCAAATCAGAAAATGTTTCTTTGGCGCTTAATCCTCTTAGTTTTTTCGCTACACTATCAATTTGTCCGGCTTGTTGAGTATTGAACCCAATACCCGAAAACCCTTCGCTCAATCCTTCAGCACCTCCTGGAGGAAAAAGTTCAAGATAGGCATAGTTTCCCCTGAGATAAATTCCCGACCAACGTTCTGTATCCGTTTCTACGGTATCTCTGGATACTGTGCAGAATGATTGGTTAATGAAGTCGGATTGGGCGATTGATTCTAGGGTATCTCTGTCGAGCGTGACATATAAATGGTTAAATTCTATTCCCATAGTCTTACTTATTGAGCTTAAACCAAGTTGCATTCTATTATGTCTAGGAAGAGCGAAGCGTCGTTACCCATAACCTCTATCTGTAGGGTGCGTTAGCGAAGCGTAACGCACCATCAAAGCGAAGCGTAACGCACCATCAAGACCTCTAAAATTGTGGGATAGATTTGACGGTTTGATGGTCGCACGTCGGTGCGGGAAAAGGGCGCACGTCGGTGCGGGAAAAGGGCGCACGTCGGTGCGCCCCTACAATTTTAATCCACAAAATTAGGTGTGCCGAGCCAGTCGAGTAACCCAACAGGCTAACGATGGTGTTGGGTTTCGCTTACGCTCTACCCAACCTACGAGAACTCTGGCAATCTTGTTATGACTGTTGACAAATGACAAATGACAAATGACAAATGACCAATGACCAATGACCAATGACCAATGACCAATGAATTAACTGTGAGACTTTCCAGGGATTGACCAGCGCTTGATCCGACCAATGGTGACAGGCATATTCAGCGCCACATCTAGGGTAAACCGGAAGACTCGCCGCGATCGCCGACCGTTTTCGGGGTCAAAGAAGATTAGTAATACATCCCAGCAATCGCTGTTAATTCGACAGTAGGGGCTTTTCTTCACCTCAATCGTGTCCAGTTGACGAAAAGAGGCGATCGCTTCGGCAAAGACGGAGGCGGATTGGAAGATGTTGGTGGCGGCGAAGTTGAGGGCGCGATCGCGTGAGGTTTGTCCCAGGTTCCGTAAGTCGTGGTAGACGCGATTCAGGAAGGCGCTTAAGGCTTCCTGGATTAGGGGTGCTTGGTCGGGGTCAAATTGGTTACTAATCGCGGCTAGGGCAGCGTTTACGAGGGCGTTGACGGTCCAACCATACATCCCGCGCACGTTATTTACGGTTACAACAGGCACGACTTCCCCGGAAAAGAGTTCCACGGTGCGGGTGGTGCGGCGAGCGGGTAGACTGATCCGCTCCACAAAGCCATCGCTGGTTTCTGGCTCTAATTGCCCTGCCAACATTTGCAGGAACATTTCATAAATATCGTCAGCAAAGGGTCCTTTGGGTTCTAAAACATAGATGGTGTTTTGATCCAGGTTGAGTGTCCAGATTAGGGAGCGCCGTTCGTCGGGGTAGCGATCTAGGTGTTCCAGCATTTGGCGCGGATCGTAGGGATCTGGCGGTACCATGATACCGTCAATTTCGGCAGGTGCCATCAGTTGCTTGAATGTATCGCGGCGGGCATCATCGCCAAAGTCGTAGCCCAGGGTGCCAAGGGCGTAAACGTTACCGGAAAAGGCGGTGCTGGCTTCAACGGTGGCGGGGTTGGCTAGTGCAGCATCGGAGTCAGCCGCCGCGATAACTGAGGCTTCTGTGGGTGTAGCGGGTTGTACGGCGGGGCTGGTGGCAGTAATGCTGGCGGGGGTGGGCATGGCATAGCCGGCGCGTTCGGTGCGGGTTACTTGATCGCCAGCAAAGGAAATGGTGACGGAGGGTTGCCCAAATAGCACGTTCATCGCACCAGGGATATTCACAAAGCCGCGTAGACAGCGTTCTAGTTCTTCGACAACATCGGGGTTACAGGGAATCGCGGTGTTGAGCAGTGCCATGCGGACGGCTTCGGCATCGACGGGTTTGCCTTCTTTCAGTTGTAGACTCATTAGCAGGGCGGAGATTCCAGTCATCACGGGAGCTGCCATGCTGGTTCCGGTTAGGCGCACAGGTTTTTCGGTGCAGGGTTGCGCCCCTAGAATATCTTCACCGGGAGCCAAGATACCTTCGTCTGTGTTGTTGCCGCCCCAGTTGCTAAAGTGAGCTGGTGTGCCATCTACGTTGGCAGCGCCTACGGCTAGAGGACCCGATATCACCGCAGGCAGACACCAGCATTCATTGGAATTGTTCCCCGTGGGCGCGACGATTAAGACGTTGTTGTCTTGGCATTTTTTAATCGCTTGGACGAGGAGTTCTTCCCCTTCGCTGGTTTGGGTGGGGCGACAAAAAGCACAGTGGATAATATTTGCACCTAATTCTAACGCTAAGTCGAAGGCACGGGCTAAGTTGAGGGGAGAGAGCAGATCCGCATAGTCCGCAGAAGTTACGGCATCGTGGGGCATATTGATCACCCGGCAGTTAGGAGCAATGCCGAAAACAGGGCTATGTTCTTGACCTACGATGTTACTGGTGACGTGACAGGCATGGTCGTTGAGTTCAACACGCGCTTTGATATCTTCTGGGAGGGCAGCATTAAGTGCGTCTTCTTTCTCTTGACCCTTGAGTCCTTTGTCCCGAATGGCTTGGAATGTGGCGTAATCTTCTGGGCTGGGGGGTTCTGCGGGTTCATGCCAGTAGGGAACAACTTTAGAGACTTGGGCGCCGGCAAAACAGGATAATGTGTAGTCTGGGTCGCCGTCTAGAATTACAATCGTGATCCGGGGGTCGCCAAGGGTTTGGTTGTGGAGTTCAGCTAGTCCGGGAATGCGATCATCCAGGTCATGGGGATGGAGTGCGATCGTTGGGGTGGCAGAACTCTCAACGTCACTGACTGAAACCGCCGCCGACTCTATTTCACTTTCAACACTATCGGATTCTACCTGGCTATCCCCATCTTCATCTGATCCTGTGGGTTCAGATGAAGATGGGGTTAACTCAGATTCAAGAGATTCCACTGCATGACTTGATGAGTCTAGAGTATCAGTTGGACTCTCTGAAGCGTCCAACTCAACAGCTTCAGTCGGCTGAATTTCTGCTACTAACCCTGCTGGCTCAATCTCACTTGCCCACATTTGTGCTGTAGCCGACTCGGATTCGGACTCAACCCCATCAGATTCAGTCTCACTGGTTGATACAGTTGCTTCAGCAGGCTCTTGTGAGTCATCCACCTGACTTAACTCCAGCCCACTGGCTTTGACATCACTTTTAGGCAATGATCCGAGGAGAAATTCTCCGACAGCCGACTCTTCCACATAGTTTAGACCCACCGCCCGACCAAACGCATCGCTATCCCCAACCCCCAGCGCACAGGGAGCCAGACCCATATTTGTTGCCACCAAGTAAAAGTTTTGCTGTAGTACCCCAACATGCTTAAGCACGGCTGCATAACCCATAGAGCGATAGCGACGAAATATTCGACCGAACCGTGCCGTAATCACCAGTAGCACTTGTGGCTTTCCCAAAGGCTCTGAAAGGTTGTTCAAACCGTCATAACCTGACACTGCAAAGACAGTATCATCTGTCCCAGTAATATGCTCTAGTTGATGGTTGAGCGGGTCGTAGTGGTATATGCCTATATCCAACCCTTCACATCGCCGCACCACTGGATAAATTTCTAATTCATACATTGCCCCGCCACTGGGATAGGCGCGACGGCTCAACTCGCCATAGTCAATATCTGCTTCAAAACCGAGTATTTCTCGCCAATTTTTACCGAACCACTCTTCTACGCTAAGTAATTCCTTGACACGGGCGGTGCGATACAGGAATTCTCCGAGTTGTTCAAGGGTGATCGGATGGTTATCGTCATAGTCTCGGACTGATTTTCGTGATTCAATCGCTTCTGTTAGTGTGGCATCGTTACACATCAATGCTCCCAGGTTCGGATGCGGAAGGGACACAATCCGATCACTCATGGGCGGCTTCACCACCGAGAAATCTGACCAGTGATCAATGTCATCGTCCGTAAGTGGGTAGTCATGTCTACCAAGTCGGCTGCGGCTGTGGAACAGCAGGTTATGAAAGTCCCAAAGCTGGAGCGAGGGAGTTTCGGGGTCAGCCGTCAGAAAGCCCGCCGCCCATAACAAGTTGAGGAACTGATAGGCGGTTTCGGGCCCGAGTAAGGGTGGGGGTGTGAGTGTGGTTAGGGATTGGGGCTGAGCGAGTTGAGCCAGGATTGCACTTGCTCGCCAGTCAAGGAGCTTGAGTCGAAACTTCGACAGGGGCGACTCCAGCACCATTGTGCCGTCGTAGGGATGCTGATAAGCAAAGCGGGAGAGGGTGATACGGGTTTGTGTCCAGTAGGGTTCGGTCAGATTCAACTCGGCGGAATCCACCATCGGAATCGCCACGGCTAGGGGCAATACGGCGTAACTCAACCAGCCTCGCTCATCCAGTTGTTGTAGCATCAGGGTGAACTGTTCCCTAGCTGCCCCGCCATCAAGTTCAGCTAACCCTTGCATGAGCGATTCGGTGGTGGTGTTGCCTGCTTTGAGATGATCAAGAGCCATACTGATTCCGGGCGTTGTGGCAAGGGTGAGCCAAGCCGTCGGATCAGTTTCGGCTGATTGCAGGGTGTAGTGATCTCCAGTGCTTGTGATTTGGATATCGGGATTGAGGGAAACAGCGAAAGGGTAATTGCTCATGGATGATGGATAATGGGAAACGATGATTGGGTAAGTGAGTCAATGACAGCCGCGATCGGGGAAATTATCAGAAATGGAATTTTATTTGATGTTAAGAATTGGCGCAATTTAATGTCAGACGGTTATGATTTTTTTCAGGCTATTGAAGTCCTGTTTGACAGGTTGACTGAACGAGAGATTCCTTATGTCTTGGTTGGTGGGGTAGCTTTACTGAGTTATGTAGAGGGTCGTAATACTCAAGATATTGACCTAATCTTGGCTCGTGCTGACCTTGATGCTTTCCCTGAGATAGTTATCCAGAATGAAAACAAAGATTTCATTCGGGGGACATTTGAGGGATTACAAGTTGACCTGTTGTTGACCCAAAACCAACTCTTCCGAAAACTATCGCAAGAGTTTGTAACAGAACAGAGCTTCGGCAACCGACAAGTTCGCTGTGTCACCGTGATAGGACTCCTAATTTTAAAGTGTTACGCATTACCTTCTCTCTATCGTCAAGGACAATTTAGTCGTGCCAGTATTTATGAAAATGACATCCTTTTATTGTTGTTAAACTATTCGGTTGATTTAGATAGGGTTTTTGATATTTTATCAGACTATTTGTTGTCAAGTGATTTAAACGAGGTAGAAAGTATTTTAGACGATATTCAAAGACGAATTCAACGGTTTTCAACGCAGCAGCAATCCTTAGAAGAGGAGTAGGGGCACAAAAGCCGTCAATTACAGCGCTTCGCGCTCTTATGGAGTACAGTATTAGCCCGCTATCCCTGAAACTGCCAGATTGATGTTGTACCTCATAGCAGAGGAAAGCGCTGTATCAATTATCATTCATTAATTATCCTGTTTTGTCGCTAACAGAAAATGTTTACATTCATCCCTTTTATTGTAAATAAAACTAAATTTATCTAATCGATTTTTTTCTAATTCCCGCTCTGTAACTGCCACAGCCGCATAAGTGATACAATCTTGATTTTGACAAAAGTTGTAAATCCGATCACCTAAATTGTTGAACAGGAAATTTTTGCGAATATAGTTAAGATCATCATAATGAAATAGTAGAAGTGGCTCCACCTCATTTTAAGTAATACCTGTATGACTTCAGCCGAATAGCTAGCACCATCAAGTTGGATTGCTGTCTTTACTAAGTCTTCAGGTTCTTCTTCCAGACTAAGGTGCAAATATACCTTTATACAAGACTCCTCATATTTCGGTCGTAGGTAAATTCCTATCGTGTTATTTTCTATTTTATGAGAACCCATGTGTACTGCTAAAAACTGCTCAAGTAAATTGCGATTGAGTCGAACACCTACTTGACTTTCAACTTTCTCCAACAACTTGACAGCATAGGTTAAAGAACTTGGCCACGTTTTTCCTTCATCATTGCAAACTTGAAACTGAACTGGAAACAATTGGTCTTGTTCAACAGTACATATTGCTTCAACCCCACAAGTCCCTTCTATTCCTTGGACGGTCTCTTCAAAAAGCGAAAGAATAAACGTTGGCTCCACATCAAAAGCATCTTGATGGACACGCATAAACTGGATGCGGTGCTCTTTGAGATAATTATGTTGAAGCCTAGAATTTAGAGTCATGATCTTATTCTTGAGGTATCGGATCAAATCCCCCTTTTAAAGGGGGATTTATCGGGAATCTAAACAGATTCAACTCGTAACTAGCACCTTAGGTGATCCTTATGCTTCGTCACCATCGTAGGCGCAAGTACAAACGGTGACAGACGCTTCCGCACCATTACCACCGAGAGCTTCTTCAGACAGTTCAGCCAAGTGGCTGGGGAGTTTACCCGTGGTGGTACGGAACACAGGCTTGCCTTGTTGGGGCAGGATGTTTTTCTTGTCCATTGGACTAATCCTCATATTGTTGTTTACTTTATTAACCCGTTAGGGTGGGTTAGTCCCCTTCCACCTTGCGGCGAAGCTTGTTAGTTGGCACCTGGTTTGAAGGGAATGATCAGTTGCCAATCAAATTCTTAACTATCGGGTGGATGCCAATTTTCAGCCACCCAAATTCGGCGTGATGCGGCAAGATTGGAGGCGCTAAAGCGCCCACTACGAACGGCAGGTCGATGGTAAGTTGCATGATGATGTTGATTTATGTCAAAGACAACTTATTAGACAACTTGTAAAATTTCTGGAGTTGGCAGAGGCTTTCCGGTTTGCCCGTAGCCATAGACCAAATCTTCCAGAACCTCTTTGGCATTTTCCAAGGCAACTTCATAGGTGTCACCGTGAGTCCGTGCATACTCACCCCACTCTGGCAAACTTGCCACATAAGCTCCGTCTGGCTCAGACCATTGAATTAAAATGCTGTACTTCATTCTTCTTCCCCTTGCTCTGTTTGTTCGACATTTCTCAATGCAGCATTTACTTGTCGCTCTTGATAAGGTTTTGCATCCCCAGCATCTTTGCCTGACAAAACAACTGGCTTTGGCAATAGTGGATGTATCCAATAAGAATGGCTACCTTTACCACGTTTGGGTAATAATGTAAACCCAGCTTGTTTAAGCATTTGCTTTAGCTCCCTGATTGTCTTAGGCATTTCACAAACGAGCTCTTAAAACGGAATATTCATCGGGTTCATCTCTGCCTCAGCCAGGGGCACCGTTCGCCACCCCAACTTCACTGGCACGTCATAGAGTCGCCCTGGACCCAACCGCAACCATAAGCCTCGCATTCCTGGTATAATCACCTTGACCACATTCAACCCGATATCCGGTCGCGTCTGGTCTAGCACCAGGGTTTCTAGCCCTACCCCTTGGGCAATCTCCACACAAGTCATTACATCGGTATAGATGTCATCACTCCAGCGCTTAGGGTAATCCTGGGCAGTCTTCATCGGCTGGGATGCATCGGGGACTAAACAGGGATGACTCGCTCGAGTCACTTCTAGCAGCCAGTCTTTCGACTCACCCTGAAGCTTATCGTCAGGAATTTTGTCCAGTTCCAGCCCAACTTGATTCACCTCAGTCAGGGCGCGAAGAATGGCAATTTTCGGGTCGAGGTGAGCGCCAAACCCGATCGCGATTCGCTCGGTTCCCACCGTGCTATAGGACAACCCGGCAAATGCCGGAATCCCCGTGTCCGCCGTCAAATCCAGCACCCAGATTTCCCGGTTCTGTTTCTGGTAGAACTGCTGCAACTGGATAAAATACGGCTCATCAAAGCTGCTCAAATCCACCCCAGGGCGGCTCAATTGGTTGTACCACCACAGTGCTACACTATCCCGCTCCACCAGTTCCATGAACCCTTGCAAAATTGCTTCTTCTAAGGTATTCCCTGTGGCATTCCCATTAGAATCCGCCTTACAGAAGCGCTCGGCGTCTGGCATGGGATAGAGGTAGTAGCAAAAGGCAGTGGGGAGATATTTGTGCCGCTGCTGTGTCAACGACCAAACTGGTGTCCAGTCAATCGCTTTACCTGCATCAAACCGATGAGGAATCCAGCGATAGGCGGCGGCTGAACCCTGGGCATTTAACTCGTCCCGGTCGGCATATTGGGCGTCGCTAAAGTACAACAGTGACTCCGGATGAAATGCCAAGTCTCCCAGTTCCGCCAGGGTAGCCCGTTTCCGGGGTTCGTCTCCCTGAAAGATACCGGAATACCGCTCTACTGCCTCACACAACCCACTCGCCCGGGATTGGCTATCGGTTTTCCCCTTACCGGAACTCTTGTGTTTCAGGTTATTCCGTAGCCCCCGCAGGGAGGTGGCACTACCAAAACTATGCCCCGCCTTGTAGGTATGCACCAAGGGATTGGCTGGGTCAGAAATTCGTACCAGTTCCGTTACCACTCCCGTCACCGGACTAATGAGATGCTGGTATCTCTGCACCGTTTGTTCAGGGGTAGTGGCGCGATGACCGCCATCGCTGGTGAACTGCTTGGGACGCGACTCCAGGTTCAGCGACTCAAACCCCCGTCGTTGCAAGAGTTGCGGATCACCACAGGTGGGACATTGAGGACGCTTAATCAGGATATGGCGTTTCAACTCCAGAATCATCTGGTTAAACGTGAGAATCGTCCCCTCTAGGGTGGGAAAGTATGCCGTTTCCGATGTCGTGGTAGTGATATAGTGCTTAACCACCCACTTAGCAATCTCCGTCGCTGCCAACTGTAACCCGGTTTGCCGAGTTGAGGGCAGCATCGCCCGTGCTGTAGGGAAGCAGCCCAGCATCCCCTGCCCATTCTGACCATTACGCTGCTGCTGTGCCTGTTTTTGCCGCAACACCGACGACTCCACTTCCCGGTTACCCCGGAGAGGATGGGCAAGACAGCGCCAACACCCCGTCTTCCCCGGCACAAACACCGGACCCAGCCACAGGACACTACCCACCGGCTTCACCAGCAGCCAGGGTTGCTGACGCTCTAATGCCTGCTGGTTAATCGTCGCCAGTTCCGGTTGCAAATAGTCATCGGTTAAGACAACATGCAGCGCCGTTGGCGAATCCGCGTCGGGAGGTGCCACAGAAATGCCCACATCCCCCAGAGCAGCTTTCAGCGCAGCCACCGTCACCTCACTAATAGCCTGACCCACCGTTGTCAGCGTCACCGACTGCCGTAGCCCCTGGGCTGCCACAGGCGGGGCAATCCCTAACTCACTCCAGAATGCTGCCACCTCTGAAGATAGCTCTGGTGCCGCCTCGGTGAGATACCCCTTCTCCGCCAAGCGATTTAGCACATAGTCAATGTAGTCTGGGGGGACTTCCCCATCCAGCTTTTCGACAATCTGTTCTAGAGTGTATTGCCCATTCAACAGGGGCAGAATCTGGCAGTAAAGTTGTCCAGTCAGGGCGTGGTTGCCCTGTTCTCCCAGGAGATATACCTGCTTCGGCTCGATGATCTCCACATGGAAGTGGGGCTTAATTTGGGGCAGTGTCGTGGATTCCATAGCGCGAACAGTCAGTAATCAAGTGTGAGTGTAAGAAGGCAGAGGGCAGAGGGCAGAAGGTAGGGAAAGTGGGGCGGACTTTTCACAGTATGTAGCCCAAGGTGAGTGTGAATCGTGTAGGGGCGGGTTTCACCACTATCTTTTCGGTTGCAACCCGATGTAACTAAACCCGCCCAGACGTTGCATGCAACGTCTCTACAATAGTTTTGAGACCTTCCGTGAAAAATCAGGACGATTAAGCCCAGATGCGCCCCCGGCGGAAGGGCTTGGCTTCACCCTCAGAGTTCTTTGCCTGCTCCCTACAGTAACTCCACCAATAGGAATAATCTTGTAGCCCAGTTTGGGTGGTTGGCACATAAGACGTTTTCACAGTCGTTTCTGGAGTAGCGTTTTTCTTAGCCATCGTTTTATTCAGTGTTTCTGATTGTTGGGGGGCGACAACCCCGTTGAGCTTGAGGTAGTCAATCCAATGGGCGCCATCTCCTACTCCACCAGCGGTAGTCAGGGTTAAGGTATGTTCCCCAGCGTTGAGGGCAGGTAAAGGCGTCTGGGTTTGCTTGAGTTTCCCTTCCCCCACACCCACCAGTTCAGCCACAGCCTCACCATCAACCAAGAGGGTGTCTGTTTCCGAGCCGAAAAAGTCGTAAAAAAGCGTGAGTTCACCGGCGCTGTAGCTCTGGGTAAGAGTAAACTGGATATTCAGTTTCTCTGTGGCAAACAGTTGCTTGCGTTTGCGCTTTGGCTTCGTCTGGCGACCTGGAACCACGAGTAACGGTGGCATCTGGGGCTTGTTTATCGAGTCGGCATCAGACCCAACCACGTAGGTAAATTCCGCTTGCCAGCCACCCGCTTGGACAAACTCCTGCCCCCCTTTACCCGGTTTACCAATTTGCCATAAGGTTTCCGTTGCTTGAGTCATGGTGATGATCGGTTACGTTTCTTTACTGAGGACGCTGCCCGATTGGGTTAAACGTCAGACATCTTGCCGATCCTTAAAAGAAGCGTCCCATGCCCCCAAAGCCACCCCAGCCCTGGCTGGCACTTGAGTGCATCACCTGGTTAAAACTGCGGTTGGCATAGGCGGGCGGATCATTATAGTTAGCGCCATGGAGCAAATCCATACGAATATGCACCAAATCTTCGAGCCGACCATTTTCCAAATCCACGCACTTTGCCGGCTGGACAAAATGGGGACGTTTGACAGGGGGAGACAGTATAGGAAGTCGCATGGTTTAGAATTCTCCGCATTAACGTATAGAGTGAACAGCGGTGTAGGGTTCGGCGTTCATCGTCGGGACACGGCACTGCCGTGCCTTTACAACTATCCCAACCCTCACCAAAATTTGGCTGTCCCTTAGTAAGGGGAAGACCAAGAACGGACTTCGCCCAAGGTAACCGGAACCAGGTCACTCACATCAATCGTAAATCGGAAAATCTTCTTGGCACGACGATTATTTTCTGGGTCGAAGAATTTCAGCTTCACATCCCAACAGTCGCTATCCATACGACAGAAGGGACTCTTCTCAACCGTGATACTGTCGAGTTCCATCCCCACAGCAACCGCTTGGCTGAAGGTTTGCGCCGCTTGGAAGGCGTTGGTAACCGAGAAGTTGAGGGCGCGGTCTTGGGACGTGGTACCCAAGTTGCGGAGATCGTAGTAGATGCGGTTGAGGAAGCCATCCAACGTCTGACGGATACGACCTTCATCTGCTGTTCCTTCCTCAGCTTGTACGGCGTCCATTGCCGCACTCACCAAGTTGTTCACCTTCCAGCCGTAGATGCCCCGGGTTCCTATGGGTTCAATCACCGGGATAACTTGACCGGAGAAGAGTTTAACCGTGCGCTTGGTTAAAATACCCGGAATGCTGACCCGCTCAACATATTCAGCATCATTTTCGGCTTGGATTTGACCCGCCAAAAGTTCCTGGAGGGCGCGGTAGGCATCCACAGCAAAGGGACCCGTGGGCGCGATCGCATAAACTGGAGTCAGTTCAATATTAAGCGTCCAAATCAGCGATCGCGCTTCTGACATATTGTCTCCCAGATAGTCCACCATCTGGCGGGCATCATAGGGGTTTGCCGGCACCATCGTCCCCTGAAAGTCAAAGGGCGGCATCAGTTGCTTAAATGAGTCCCGACGGGCTTCTGTGCCGAAGTCATAGCCTAGAGTTCCCAAAACATAGACAACTTCACCCATAGAGGGGATCTCGCTGGGGGCTTCGCTGGCGGTGACGGAATTGGCAGTAAGATTGGGCATAGTGGGCATAGCAGGGGGTTGGGGTACAGAATTCATCAGGTTTTGCAGGTTGGGAGTATTCGTGGGCATTGCCCCTGGGGGTGAAGACGGGGCAGACTCAGCGCTTGGGGCTTCTGTCCCACTCGTCAATCCCCCTCCACACCCGCAACCTGCGCCTTCCACGCCTGCTTCATCAACGGTGGCTGCATCAACGGCTGATGCAAGTTCCTCTGACATAGTTCCTCCTGTTAGTAACGTTACAGCTCCAGATATGTTAAGTTTGCCCGCCAAACACCGCTCGGCATCAGCGGGCAGGTCAAAGTCACAGGGCAATGCACTCTGCAACAACACTTGACGCACGCTTTGGGGGTCAGGGGTTTCCCCCCGTTCCCGTTGCAGACTCAGCAGCAGCGCCGCCACCCCCGACACAATCGGCGTGGCAAAGCTTGTACCACTCAGCGTCTGAGTTCCCCCACCGGGTTTTGCCCCCAAGACATCTTTGCCGAGGGCAAGAATGCCTTGAGTCTTATAGGTGTCACCCCAGTTACTAAAGTCCAAGGGCTTACCGTTGGCATCCATTGCGCCAACCGCCAGGGCGGCGGGCAGGGCGGCGGGGACATGGAGACATTCGCAGCCATTATTACCCGCCGCCGCAATCAGCAAAACATTCTGCTGCTCACATAAGCGCACGGCATTCTCCAGCCAGCCGTCGGCTTCCCCAAAATCCGTGAGTTGACCGCCACTGATGTTGATGACGTGCGCCCCCGCGTTCACTGCCCGCTCAATCCCCCGCGCCAAGTCTAACTGCGAGACACGGCGGCGACTATCGGAAAAGATAGGGACAATCACCCCTTGGCATTGGGGTGCAATCCCGGTCACCGGACTCCCCGGTTGACCCAAAATAATGCTGGAAACATGAGTCCCGTGAACCGACATATTGCCATCCGGGCGAGCTTCCTCATTCACCAGAGACGGCAAGCGCGTCAGGGTTTTGCCGACAAAGCAAGGATGGGTTTGGTCAACGGGTCCATCCAATACGGCAATGCAAATATCCTTGTCACCCTGGGTCATCGCCATCAACTCCGGCAATGCAGGTATCGCCAAAACAGCAGACATAAATCAGTTCGTCCTGTCGCCCTAAAATAGCTAAACTACTCGAATTAATTGGATATAAAGTGATGACAATGCTATGGGTATTACAAGGTATACCTATAGCTCAGTTTTTGACCTGTTACTTCCAATATATGTATTGGCATGACTGTCTTATCGATAATTCATTTTTTAATCTTTTTTTG
Organism: Coleofasciculus sp. E1-EBD-02; assembly: GCF_040218245.1. NCBI lineage: Bacteria > Bacillati > Cyanobacteriota > Cyanophyceae > Coleofasciculales > Coleofasciculaceae > Coleofasciculus > Coleofasciculus sp. E1-EBD-02. The sequence goes on from NZ_JAVJQN010000122.1 coordinate 59,946, forward strand.
TTTATAGCACCCTGATATTAGTTTTGACAAGTATTTTTTTGGCTTTTAACAAAGTCTATTTGATTTGTACCAATAAATCCCATGTAAAGAACAAATACCATAAGCTGTAACTTATAGCCAGTAAAGCTTTTAGCTTCTTCCCATATCAACAAATACCAGCCGTGAGTTGTACAAATGATGTAGACAAAATCTCATGAATTTATTTAGTGATGAATTAGAGCAAGAAAAACCACCTGAGTTATACAACTCAGGTTGACTGACAACTAATAATCAAAATTCATCTTAAATTTGGACAGAAGAACAGAAAATTTCTTGTCCTCAATGAGTCACACCAACGGCAATAACCGTCAGATGAAACGATTGTATATTTAGTTAATCAAGAAACACTGTTTAACTGGGGAATCATAGGGTTCCCCGACCTGATGTGGATTAATGGAATAACATTATTTCACGAAGGCGTTCACCTAAGCTATACATTTGTAACAAAACTTCATATTTTGGGCATAACTCGTCAGAGCATTAGCGATCGCGCCCAACCCATCCAACCCGCTTTACCCGAGGTATAGCGCCCAGTGTCTAGGTTGAAGCAGAAAATAGCTCTGGGTCGGAAGCCAGTTAAAGTAAAAGGTAAAATGAGTATTAAAATGAGTATGAACAATAGTTACAAGGATTAAAGTTCTATGACGCCCTCATTAGCCAACTTTTTCTGGAGTCTCGTTTTGGGTGGGGTAATTGTGGTGATTCCCGCCACTGTTGCTCTGATCTTTATCAGCCAGAAGGATAAAATCCAACGCTCCTAAGCTTGAGCGGTCGTTTTTGAACCCTTTGTCCAGGAACAGGGTAGCCCAGTCAGTCGCTGCCCTGTTTTCCCTATCTAGCGTCCAGAACCTGAACTTGAGTAGAATAGACTAGGCGTGAAGCTTTATTCTGCCAACTGGGTCAACAAATTTTGGCATAGCCAGTTAAGGTAGAGATTTATGGGCAAAACTCGCTACCATAGGACTGACTTAGGAGAGCAGCAATGGTCAATTTTGGGCTGAACTCAGCCAGTATTCTGGGTATTTTCTTGGCAGTTGCCGGAGCAGGGCTTTATTTCTTGCGATCGGTACGTCCGGAGTTAGCACGAGATCACGACATATTCTTCGCCGCCGTCGGACTCTTGTGCGGCTTTATTTTGGTATTTCAGGGATGGCGACTTGATCCGATTCTCCAGTTTGGTCAGTTTCTGTTAACGGGTTCTGTGATTTTCTTCGCGGTTGAAACCCTGCGTCTACGGGGGATCACCACCGAACAAGCTAAGCGCAATACAAAAGTTGTCGATGACGAACGCCCGGTTAGCAACGTTTATCGTCAGGTGGCTGAACTCGATGAACTCGAACCGATAGAAGACGAAGATCCCTACATTGGGCGTCGTCTCCGGGGAACAGCCGATTCTCGCTATAGCCGCAGCGACAGATACGAAGCCGAGGGTCGTCGTCCGAGAAGCCGCAGCGTCTACGATGACGTCCCCCCAGAAGAACGCACCCGTAAACGCCGTTCACGCCCTGCGACTCGTTCGTCAAGACCGCCTGCGGACAGATGGGAGGCTGATGTAGATAATGACTGGGATGATAGACCAACTTCTCCTAGTCGTCGTTCTCGCCCTTCACGTCCATCAAGTCGCAATCCTGAACCTGACACAGATTATCCGCCCAGAAAAAGGCGTCGTCCTCCCCACGACTCAACGGTATCTGTGGCAGAGCAAGAGGTAGAACCGCCAGCCAGCGACTATGTGGATTATAAACCCATCGATTTGGAGGACGAAGACGAGGACGACTACATGCCTAGAGGTTCAGAATACTAAGTCCAAGAAGGTATGTCAGATGAGTAGAGTTGGGTTTAATTACTGAACCCAACCTACTGGCGTAGCACACCTTATTTGATGAATTAGAATTACGCCCGGAAACTGTAGGGGCGCAAAGACTTGCGCCCGATTCAATGATAAAATCTATTCCACAATTTTAGCTGTGTCAGTCCACTACAAATTATAGGCTTCCTGGTTTAATTGGTCGCTAAAGCCGCGTTTAACAAAATAGCCAGAACAGAACGAATCGCTCGCAGTTCTTCCGGCGGTTCCCGTAAAAACTCAAAATTACTGGCACTAATTAAAGCATTGTACGCTTCAACCACAGCCGCAAACTGCTCAGGCTCAACGGTGCAACCTGCTGTCAATCGGGTTAGGCTAGTCGCTAGATTCTGAGCAAGAGTTGGATTCGCCCCAGCATTTACGAGGGCGTTTTGAATTTGATTTACTCCTGCATCAACGTTACCCGTTCGAGTCAAAACAAGGTCTAAGTTTTCCTGAACTGGTGATGGAATGGGAGACGTGTCATTACCAACACCAGGCAAATTCTGCTGGGCAAGTCGTTCATTCACTAGACAAGCGGCGTCTTCCACATCCGCTTGTATCTCAGATGTTCTATATACAATAACGAGTTCACCACCTTCACTTGGAGCAAAACCGCCCGCGATGTCACTGGTGGTAATAATATTGCCCGTAACATCTGATAGGACAGGCTTGGCTTGGCTCGATGCCGTCATCGATAAAATTCCTGCTACTCCCACAGCTAAACCTAGTCCGAACTGAAACGCAAAATGCCTCATTGTTCTACTCCTGATATAACTAACGTTTGTCTCGTTACTCCCTTCCCGGTCTCAGATTACCTCCCACCCGCTAGCTCAAACCCTAATTGTGAAGGAAAACTTAATGGTATTCTTCTGGCGGGATGGGAGTAGAAACGTAATCGGATAGTCTTACTATGCCCTTAGGCCAAGAATTGGAGGTGAATCAATCTGTACTTTTTAGAACGATAGTCCATAACCAATCCCCAAAATGAACCGAGGGTCATCGCCAGCGTTACCCGTCACATCAGCCACAGCCGGAGTAATCACTAGAGGAACACCCTGAATCGGCACAATTGAAGCACCTAAATATAAATCTTGACCCGTCCAATCGGCGATTAAGGTAACGGGTTCTACCACTTGCAGACCAACGCTACCAAAGACATTTGTTGTACCGTCTTTATCCTCAATATCATCTTCAGAACGGAAACGCCCTCCACCGAGACCAACAGAGGCAGTCAGGCGGCTAAAGGGATCATTGGGATTTTCCCGCAAACGGAAAACTTTACTGACAACGCCATAAACACTCTGGTCACCATCCGTATTGCCCCAAATAATGGCATTCTCTACACCAATTGCTACAGCGAGATCATCACCAATTAAGCGGTGAAGTTTGAAACTAACTCCGCCATCTTCAAAGGTATCGCCAAATAAGTCATAAATGGAAACAGCAGTTTCTAGAGCAACGATTCTCCTCGCATCACCGACGCCAAAACCAACCACAACAGCACCATCGTCTTCATCGAAAAACCGCACGTCCTCTTGATAGGTAGCACCGAAGAATATATTCCCCGTTTGAGCGCCAAAGGCAGTAGGGGTATTAATACTGGAACCCCCACGCACAATCCGACGCAATTGTTCTTCCACAGGCGGTGCTGGCAAGAGATACTGCCGTCGCAAAGCAGCAAGTTGTTCCGGTGTCGGTGTGGGTGGTGTGGGTGGTTCTTGGGCAATGGGTTCGTACCCGACAATGTAACGACTTGCCACAGTGGTGGGCGGGATTTGGGGTAATTGATTTTGGCTGACTAATGCTTGGTAGATAAAAGCAGCTACATCAGCACGAGTGGCAGTCTGATTCGGATTCAAGAACGCCACATTCGGGTAATTTACCACCATCTGGTTTACTGTGGCGGCAGCGACGCTAGTCTGCGCCCAGTCCGGAATTTGAGCGGCATCCTGAAAGGCTTGATTTAATAGGGCTGTGGTTTGAGCGGGAGCCGATAAATCCAACCCACTGACTAATGCCACTAGCACTTGCACACGGGGGATATTTTGATCCGGAAGGAAAATATTATTGGGATATCCTTCCATAAATCCCATGCGATAGGCTTCTTGAATCGCATCCAATGCCCAGAAGTTAGCTGGGATATCCGAAAACTGAGTGGCTGGACGTTCCAAGGGTTGCTCAAACGCCTGACGAATCATCGCCGCAAACTGAGCGCGGGTAACTGGGGCATTGGGTCTAAATGTCCCATCAGGAAATCCCTGGATGATTCCCCGTGCGGCTAGGGCTTCGATAAAGGCTTGCGCCCAATTGCCTTGAATATCTGGAAAGGTTGTGGCTTGCACGATTTGTCTGCCCCGACTAGGCGTCGATGTCGGTGCTGTTTGGGCAGGTTGAGTTGTATTTGGGGCAGAGTTTTGGGGGCGCAGGGCATCAGCCCCCAGCATGTTATTTAGGAGTGATTCTCCTAATGAGCCTTTTTGATTGGCGGGTGGGTTGGTTTGCGCTTGGGCAATACTCTCAAGACTGGCGATGTTAGCTGCCACACTAAGTAACGTGCCACCTAACACTGAACCAATGACCCGATATCCCCAATGGTGCATAGTTTTGCCGATTGGCTGAAAACAACCCTTAAACCTATATCTCCTCATCACTTTTGCTATGCTCCCGAAGCTGAGTTGTTACCTCAAAGGTACATGAGTTTTGCTGATTAATGCCTTAATTTAGCTAAAAAATTGGCGTGGATACTTCTGTTATGACCCAACCGGGTTTAAGGGAAGTCTCTATGCCTCTACACCTCTACACAATAGTTGCTAAAATGTCAAGTCTTGTTGAACCTGCTTACCAATTTCGCTTTTATCGCCTGTGAACCTTCAGGCTGATTAAATGGTAATTTAACAATAGTAGCTGGCTTGGGCTAAAATGACACACAGGTGTCAAGGTTATTCCCAGCCAATTGAATGGATATCGGAGTACCAAGGCAGGGAGAGGACATTCTTTGCTGTTGTCTGTTCCCTTGATCAACTGATGTCTTACCGTATTCCTGTGATGCTATACAGTTGTTAATTTTTGCAAACGGGTTGCCCCTATAGGTATCATGCGTACCCGTTGTCTAATTGGATACGGTTTTGGCTTTGATAGAGGTAGGCAGCTCAATCTGAAATTCTGTATCCTTACCGGGTTCTGAAAAACATTGAAGTGAGCCTTTATGCTGTCCGACAATAATTTGGTAACTAATGGCTAGTCCTAAGCCAGTACCCATCCCAATAGGTTTAGTGGTGAAAAACGGATCAAAGATACGGGCTTTAACCTCTGGGGGGATGTAAGAGCCACTATTGGCAATGCAAATCCTAACATGCTTATTGTCGAATTGTTCCGTCCGGAGCCTAATCCGAGCGGGCATTGTACCTGGCTTGTCTCTAATGGCGTCAATGGCGTTGTTCATAATATTCAGAAACACTTGATTTAGCTGACAAGCATAACATTCGACTAAAGGTAAGTTGCCGTAGTCTTTGACGACCTCAATATTCAATTCGGGTTGATTCGATTTTAAGCGGTAGTGCAACATTAATAATGTGTTGTCAAGTTCCTGATTAATATCAACCGATTGCAAACCCGAACGGTTTTGCCGGGAAAACTCTTGTAGAGATAGAACCATTTTCTGAATACGTTGGGTTCCTCGGCGCATTGAAGATAAAACTTTCGGCAAGTCGTCAATGAGAAAGTTCAGATCGACGGTTTCAATTTTGTCAATAACATCGGGGGGAGGGTTGGGGGTGATTCCTTGGTAGAGATTAAGGAGTTCAATTAAGTCTTGGGTGTAGCGTTCAGCGTAACTGAGGTTACTGTAAATAAAGGTGACAGGGTTGTTGAGTTCATGGGCTAATCCGGCGACAAGCTGCCATAAGCTTGCCATTTTTTCCGTTTGCACCAATTGTGCCTGAGTTTGTTGCAACTGTCGCAGGGCTTGACTTAACTGTTGAGTTAATTGGCGCGATCGCAGCCCCGCCCTAACCCGTGCTAATAATTCTTCCATATCAATGGGTTTGGAGATAAACTCATCAGCACCCGCATCTAAGCCTTGAACGCGATCGGTAATTTGATCGCGCATGGTAAGCAAAATTATAAACGTGGTTGCCAATTCCGGATCAGCTTTCACTTGCCGACAGACTTCTAGTCCATCCAGACGAGGCATAATCCAATCACATATAATCAAATCGGGATAGAGCAATTTAACCTGACGTAGGGCTTCTTCTCCGTTTGGGGCGATCGCGACGTCGTGATTTTGACTCGTGAGTAGATTTTTCAGCACAAGCTGAACCGTCAAATCATCATCAACCACTAAAATTTTCGCCATAGCCGATTAACCGCAATGCTATATTAGGGGAATTTGTGGGAAAGATATGATTTTACCCCTAACCTCTGGCTTTCGAGTGCAATAAGCAGATCGGCAGCATTGGACAAATTCTCGGCTTTTGCCTGACGCTCCAATTCAGTCGCGATCGCTTGGAGAGATGAAACACCCACATTAGCCGCCGCCCCTTTCAGTTGATGGGCGCATCCGGCGACAGTTGAATAATCATTGACAGCTTCAGCTTGTTTAATCGCCTCTAGGTTAAGGCAAATGACCTTTAGCAAGGCGGCGAGCAGCTCACCTTTTAACTCCACTTCACCTAGGCTTACTTCCTCTAAGCGATCAAGGTCGATCTCGATATCGTTGGTAGAATTGATCGGTGAAAAATTCGATTCAGACAAAAAGCTTCAATTCCGATTTTTATTGGGCAGTAGTTAATTAAAATTTTACCATGAATTGATCGCGCTTGTGGTTCAGTGGAAATGCAGGGAAGCCGAAGGACTCCAGGTGCAGGGGACGGAGCGAAGTCTCGTAGTTCATCTGCAAACTGAGTAAGGGCGGGTTTTGCACAAATGTTACCATCAATAGCCCACAGAAAGTCCCCAAACCCGCCCCTACAAGTATCACGAATCACCTGTTCCCCTTAGATTCCCGACGCCTTAATTAAATCGGTCGGGGATTGGGTGAGGAAGTGAGGAAGTAAGTTTAACTGACAACACCTGTAAGGGTTGAATCTGCCTCTTGCGCTTGAACCTTTTCCTCCTCTGGCGGTAATCCTAAAACCTCTCGGTAGGTGCGGCTATACTGTTTAGCTGATTTATCCCAACTGAAATTCTGACGCATCCCCCGCTGCTGTAGCGTTGTCCATTGATCTTTAAAGCGGAAGCCTTCCCAAGCTCGTACCATACAGGTATAAAAGTCTAAGGGTTCATAGCGGTCAAAACAGTAACCTGTCCCAGTTTGGCTAACCGGTTCATGGTGAAAAACAGTATCCACCAGACCCCCGGTGCGCCGGACAATGGGGACACAACCATAGCGCATAGAGAGCATTTGAGTAATGCCACAAGGTTCAAAGCGGGATGGCATTAGGAATGCATCACAACCCGCATAAATACGTCGGGACAGAGCATCACTATAAAGGAGTTGGACAGACATACGACCCCGATAGCGAGATGCCAATTGCCACATTTGGGTTTCGTAGTAGCGTTCACCAGATGCCAGCAATATAAATTGGGCATCGGTATAAGCTAAGAAGCGATCAATGACTTGTAATAATAGGTCAATCCCCTTTTGCTCCACCAGGCGCGTGACCATGCCCATGAAAAAGGCATTGGAGTTGACTTCTAAGCCCACCTCTTCTTGCAGGGTCACTTTGTTTTTGCGACGTAATTCCAGCGTATCGGCAGTAAAATGTTGCTCTATATATTTGTCGTTTTCTGGGTCATAGCTATCTGTATCAATGCCGTTAAGAATTCCGACGGTTTTACCACTAATGAAAGACATTAAGCCTTCTAGCGTTTCGCCGTATTCAGCCGTGCAAATTTGTTCAGCATAAGTTGGCGACACGACAGTCACTCGATCCGCAAATTGTACCGCTGCTGCCATTGTATTATGACCTTGCATATACCAGGGACACCAGGTTATCTGCTGTAAGCGCCAGCGCCAGGGACCTTGATACGCCAAGTTGTGAATCGTAAAGACGGTAGAGATATCCGGGGATTGATTCATCCACACCGGAATCATGCCTGTATGCCAATCGTGGCAATGAATAATTTGCGGTTTCCAGTGGTTCCAGGCAAACTCAGCCGCGCCATTAGCAAAGAGAGTAAATCGCCAGTCTTCATCCGCTCCGGCGTAAATATGGCGTCCTGAGAAGGCGAGATGACCAAACAGATAGAGGGGGACATCGGTTCCGGGTAATACCGTCTCATAGACAGCGAATGACTCAAACATGGCAGATCCCCACCAGACAGGTTCTTTGGGAATCTCCATCTTGTCGGGTAAAAAGCCGTAATAGGGCATAAAAATCCGCACATCATGTCCCAAGCGCTTCAGGAACTTGGGCAATGCACCCACAACATCCCCCATACCGCCGACTTTTGCCAGGGGCGCTACCTCTGCGGCAACAAACAGAATATTCATAATGATGGTTGTGTACGATGAAGTCTCAAGTAGTAATACTATCCTTCAGAGGGGCGTTTACAATGACGAATCCTTGAATTCGGGGCATTTTTGCGTCAATGTGGGGCGATAGGATGATGAGTGCGATCGCCCGTGTCAGGTGTAAGATGGGAACCGATGGCGGACGCGATCGCATTCCTAACCTTCCATCACCTGATTAAACCGATCTCTCCCCGCATGATAATCTTTACTTTCATACCCCATAACATGTCGGACAATCCACTTTTGTGATCTGCCATCCTGCATCAGTAAACGAATCGCCTTCCTTAACACCTGCTCCTGATCAATAAACCGTTCAACAAACCAGTTTTCGGTTTCCGCAAATCCCCGCTTATCATTTTCAGCACTGCGATTCAGATAAACGGCAGCTACTAATGCCTTAAATGATTTGCCTAAAACTTTCTCATTTCCCAAATTTAGCGCCGTCAACTCTTCAGTCGTGATTTGATTGATAAAGTTGGATTGATTCTCTTTAGAGATCAATTCCTTAAATAAGTCATTTAAATTGCCCACTTTAACATTGGGGAGATAGCCATACAAATAATCCGCAACTATCCCCTTCAATACCGCATCTCCCAGAAACCTTAACTGTTTATTCGGTGACGAACGCTCTTTTATATTTTTTAAATGACGCTCCAGCAACGGCGCAATCAACTGCTTAACTAACCAATTCCGCGCCTGAGAAAACCCCCGATCCTGATGAATCGCCCCAACTAACGCTATCAATGCTTCTTCAAAGGGATTGTGATTTTGTAAACGCAAGCGATGCCGTTCTTGCGTCAGTCCCAGAAACGGATACCCTTCACCTAACCCCAATTGATACCAAAGTTTGGTTAACCGTTGTCCTTCGACTAACTTGTCCCGTAAGCCTTTAAAATTACTCACCTCTAAATAGGGACAGTTATGATATAAATAGTCAGCAATTACCAGATTAACAATAGCGTCTCCAAGAAATTTCAATCGCTCGTTATTCTGTTCATATTCTCCAATTTGTTCAGCGTAAGAGCGATGCATTAAAGCCAGTCTAAGTGTATCACTATGCTTAAATTGAATACCAATTTGGCTTTCTAAAGATTCAGAATTCCATTCCATCATTTTTACAGAATTAAGACGTTTTAACAGTAGGTAATTGCACCGTCAGGACTGAACAGGGAGCATGGTGAAGAACGTAATTACTAGCACTCCCCAAAAGTAACTCCGAAAGCCCTGACAAACCTCGATGACCAATAATAATGAGATCAGCTTGCCAATTCTTCGCCACCTTACAGATGGTTTCCCCCGGACTTCCTGGCACCTGGGTAAACTCCGCCATGACACCAGCCGCCGTAGCGTCACCTGTGCGCGATCGCAAAATCTCCAGACATTCGCTTTCAAATTCGTCCCACTGCTTGCGGTAGCTGACATTCACATCATCTAATCGCCACGGATAATAGTCCGCCTCGGAAAATCCTGGCATACCCGGACTCGTGTCTTCCTCCGGAGACAGAACGTGCAACAGTAATAGATGACCCTTGACCGCTTTGGCTAACTCTACGGCTTGATCAAAAACATGATCACCCATACCAGAGGTATCTATGGCAACAAGCATCTTTTCAAACATAACCACTTTCTCCAAAACCCTGGTAAATAGTAGGGGTGTTACCCCTCTGACAATGGTATAATGGTATAATGAATTTCAACTCTGGATAGTGCCGCTCGATTTCGGTAAAGCACTAGCTTATAGATGATAGATGCTAATTCTAATCTAGCGATTGTGTCGGAATCTGGCTCGAAAATATACAGAATAATTAATTTTTGTGAAAATCTAGATGCCAGAAACATCTCAGTTTTCACAGAAGCTTTTGCAGCCAATACAAATCCGACACTCAACCTGGAAACCAAGGGCTGAGAGAGGGAAAAATTTCATGAGTTTAAATGCCCGCTTTGCAGTAATCAGCGACTTACACATCGCCCTGCCCAAAACTATTTGGGATATTCCCACCCGTTTCCATTTAGTGGAAATCAGTATCCCTGCCCTAGAGTTAGTATTCAACCATTTAGAACATCTTGATCTAGATTTTCTCCTGCTTCCAGGAGACTTAACCCAGCACGGCGAACCGACTAACCATGACTGGCTACAACGGCGATTGTCCCAGCTACCCTACCCAATTTACGTTGTACCTGGTAATCATGATGTCCCCACGCTATTACCCGATGAACGTTCGATTGGACTGAAAGACTTTCCCCACTATTATCATCAATTTGGCTATGACAATCCCAACCAACTCTACTACACCCGTGAAATTTTCCCCGGTGTGCAGCTTATTGGGCTAAATTCCAACCAATTTGACCAGACGGGTAAACAACGGGGTTGTCTGGATGCACCGCAATTAGCATGGCTTGAAGATGTACTTGCCCAGACTAAGGATAAGTTGATTGTGGTTATGGTACATCACAATGTCATCGAACATCTACCGAGTCAATCAAAGCATCCCTTGGGACGCCGCTATATGCTGGATAATGCCCCCACCCTGTTAAATCTGCTCAAAGCGGCTGGGGTGAATTTAATCTTTACGGGTCATCTTCATGTCCAGGATATCGCCTATCACCAGGGAATCTATGATATTACCACTGGATCATTAGTCAGCTATCCCCATCCCTACCGAGTCTTAGAACTGCGAACCGATAATTTAGGGAATCGCTGGTTACAGATAGAATCCCATCACATCACCTCTGTACCCGGTTGGGAAAATCTGCCGGAAATTTCGCGAAAATGGATGGGCGATCGCTCTCATCCGTTTATGGTAAAGTTACTTACCGCCCCACCGTTATGTTTACCCCAACACGACGCCGATAAACTTGCCCCCAGTTTACGCAACTTTTGGGCAGATATTGCCGTGGGTGACACCTATTTTGATTTTCCCGATTTTCCTCCGCCTGTCCGCCGCTATTTCCAAACGTTCAGCGCGATGGATAGTAATGGTAAACCTGCTTTTATCGATAATCATACGACATTACTGCTAGAGTAATCCTCTTGTTGCCGCTTCTAAAAACCTAGACAAACCTACCCACAAGTAATTCTGTCTTGGTATAAGTCCACGGTGTAACTTTTGGTCGATAACCGTTAACGCTTACGCTTGGCTGATACCCGGCATTGTTGCTCGACATCAGCCTTAACCAACGGTTCCCAGTTAGAGACACTATAGTAATCGTGTCTACGATTGACTACAGGGCATCGACCCATAAAATTATTAAATTGATATAGAGCGCTCCA